>URJE01000008.1 GCA_900547965.1 uncultured Eggerthella sp.
AGGAGTCGAAGCATCCTTCAGGTCGCCCGTGCGCCAACCCTCATCGAGCACTTCGGTGATTGCACGCTGGATATCATCTGCTGCTTGTCCCATATCGAAGCTGTAGCGCAGCATCATGCCAACCGACATGATCTGAGCCAAGGGGTTCGCGATACCCTGGCCCGCGATGTCGGGCGCGCTACCGTGGCTCGGTTCGTACAGAGCGACGCCGTCGCCCAAGGAAGCACTTGCAAGCATACCCAGCGAACCGGTGATCTGGGCAGCCTCGTCGGACAAAATATCCCCAAACATGTTCTCGGTAACCACCACATCGAAATCAGCGGGGCGGCTGATAAGCTGCATTGCCGTGTTGTCTACCAGCAGATCTTCGAGCTGAACATCGGGATATTCTTCTGCGCCAATGCGATGAACGATTTCGCGCCACATGCGGCTGGTCTCCAAAACGTTAGCCTTGTCGACGCTGGTAACCTTCTTTCCGCGCTTGCGGGCAGCCTCGAATGCCTGACGGGCAATGCGTTCGATCTCATACTCGCGATACTCAAGCGTATCGTATGCGCGCTGGCCAGGCTTGCCATCGGTGCCTGCGCCTTCTTCGTCATAGAAACGCTCACGCTTGCCAAAATACAAACCGCCGGTAAGCTCGCGAACAATCATCATATCTACGCCATCGATAACCTCTGGCTTCAAGGTAGATGCCTCGGCCAATGCGTTGAAAATCTGAACGGGACGCAAGTTGGTATACAGGCCCAGCGCCTTGCGAATGCCAAGCAAGCCCTGCTCAGGACGAGGCTTCGAGGGGTCGGTGGTGTCCCACTTCGGACCGCCTACTGCAGCGAGCAGCACCGCATCCGATGCATTGGCAGCATCGAGCGTTGCCTGAGGAAGCGCTTCGCCCGTAGCATCGATAGCGCAACCGCCGATCAAAGCATCTTCGCAAGCGAAATCGACATCGTACTTCTCACCCAATGCCTTCAGCACTTTAACGCCCTCGGCCATGATCTCCGGGCCGATGCCGTCACCGGGCAACGTGCAGATCTTGTACGTCTTGGTCATAGTGAAATCCTCTTTCAGCGAAAAACAGTTCGCAAACGATATTACCGCAATGAAAGAAACGCCCCGAAAGGCGTTTCAAGAAATTAAGAGCAAAAGAAAAAGGTTAGGCAAGCCCCAACACGTGACGCGTGCGGTTCAGCAAGCCGCCCTGCTCGATGATATCGGCAATGAAGGGCGGGAAAGGCTGAGCCGTGAAGCTTTCACCGGTGGTTTCATCGGTAATGGTGCCCGTTTCGGTATCGACGCTAACCACATCACCGTTCTTGATAGCATCTACCGCTTCGGGGCATTCCAGGATGGCAAGCCCCGTGTTGATAGAGTTGCGATAGAAGATGCGAGCGAAGCTCTTGGCGATAACAGCATCTACGCCTGCAGCCTTGATGGCGATGGGCGCATGTTCACGAGAAGAGCCGCAACCAAAGTTTTCCTCAACAACGATGATGTCGCCGGACTTTACGTTGTTGACGAACTCGACATCCAAATCCTCCAAGCAGTGCTTGGCAAGTTCGGAGGGCTCGGAAGTGGTGAGGTAGCGAGCTGGGATAATAACGTCGGTATCGATATCACGACCGTAGCGATGAACAGTTCCCTTGAATTGCATAGCACTTCTCCTTAATCAAGATCTTCAGGAAGACCGATGTGACCCAACACGGCGCTGGCAGCAGCAACTGCCGGCGAAGAGAGGTACACCTCACTGGTAGGATCGCCCATACGGCCTACGAAGTTGCGATTGGTGGTAGCAATAGAACGCTCGCCTGCAGCGAGAATACCCATATAACCGCCCAGGCAAGGACCACACGTAGGGGTGGAAACCGCACAGTTGGCATCCAAGAAGATATCCATCAGGCCTTCCTTGATGCACTGACGATAAACCTGCTGGGTTGCGGGAATAATGATGCAGCGAACATCGCGATGGACCTTATGACCCTTAAGCACAGCGGCAGCCTGGCGCATGTCTTCGATGCGGCCATTGGTGCAAGAGCCGATAACGGACTGCTGGATAACGATATCGCGAGCCTCGGATGCAGGACGCGTGTTAGAAGGAAGATGCGGAAAAGCAACGGTAGGAACAATATCCTGCGCGTCGATGTTGTATACCTTTGCATACACCGCATCAGGGTCAGAGTGATACTCGGTGTAGGGACGCTCGGTGCGACCGTCCATATACTTGCGGGCAACATCGTCAACAGGAATGAGGCCAGCTTTGCCGCCTGCTTCAATAGCCATGTTGGAAATGGAAAGGCGCTCGTCCATGGTAAGACCCTCAATGGCACTTCCGCGGAATTCCATTGCCTGGTACAGTGCACCATCAACGCCGATCATACCAATGATATGAAGAATGATGTCCTTGCCGGTAACACCGGGGCGAAGCTCGCCTTCAACGTTGAACAGCAGGCTTTCTGGAACCTTAAACCATGCCTTGCCAGTTGCGTAACCTACAGCAGCATCGGTAGAACCAACGCCAGTGGAAAATGCTCCCAAAGCGCCATAAGTGCAAGTGTGGCTGTCGGCGCCAATGATAAGGTCGCCAGCGCCAACAACACCCTGCTCGGGTAGGAGCGCATGCTCTACACCCATGCAACCTACTTCGTAGTAATGGGTGATGCCCTGCTCGCGGGCAAAGTCGCGCGTCATCTTGGCCTGTTCGGCGCTCTTAATGTCCTTGTTGGGCACATAGTGGTCGGGAACCAAAGCGATTTTGGTAGGATCAAAAACCTTTTCTACGCCAATCTTCTTGAATTCCTTAATGGCGATGGGCGCGGTAACGTCGTTGGAAAGAACGAGGTCAAGGTTGCACTCGATCAATTGGCCGGGAACCACTTCCTCGAGCCCCGCATGGGCTGCAAGGATTTTCTCTGCCATGGTCATAGGACGTGGCATACGCTCTCCTTCATCAATACCTACTGCTAAGTTTTCAGATTATAGCACCCATACATACAAAGCGAGGCCCGCCGAAGCGAGCCTCGCTTGATCTTAACCAACCTTTAACTTGACCTTAACTTCTCTTTAGAGCACGGATCGTTTTCACATGGCGATACACATTCGATACATCGAAACCCACCGCGCAAGCGAACAGAATAAGAGCGATTATCCCGATAGCCGCATCCCCTCCTGGTGTGAAGATAAGCGCCAGCATAACGAAAGGAACGAGCAGGATAAAGGAAAGGAAGTTCAGACGCTTCCAAATCCCCTGGCCGATGGAGATGATGGTATACAGGTACAATCCCGTCGCTGGAGCACTCAGCAAAAATGACAGTGCCAAAATAACGAGTTTTGCCGCAATAAGCTCGATATCCAACCGCAAATCAGCCTTCGCCTCTTGGAGCAGCTCTTCTGCGGTGGGCGCATTCGAAAAGAACGAGCTGAAATCGAACACCGTTCCCTTAAAGGGATTCGACGAATCAACGAACGGGTTGCCACCCCGCTGGTTACCCTGGTAGGAACGGCCCCCTGCCCCGCTAGAGCCAGAATTACCCGCATGAGCCTCGCCCATGTCAAATGGATCGGCCCACGAAAAGGGGTTCGCACCGAAAGGATTTCCCTGGAACGGATTGCCCCCTGTGCTGGTGTAGGTGGTTTTGTTTCCGTTCTCATCCCATGTGGTCCAAACAAACGTTTCAGCAAATGGCCAACCCTCAAATGGGTTGCCCTGAGGACGACCAGCAGAAGGGTTGTATGAAAACGGCGCTCCATAAGGAGTCCCCGAAGTGCTGTACTCAGGATCCCATGAATGGTTCAGAAGCACATCACGCGCCTCATTGATGAGCTTCGTTTTCTCCTCAGCCTTCGCACGTGCCTGCTCATCCTGCCCAAACTTATCAGGGTGGTTCTCAATGATCAGCTTGCGATGAGCCTTCTTGATGTCATCTTCTGAAGCGCCCTGGCTAAGACCGAGCGTATTAAGTGCCTCTGACTTCTTCATAGCTAGAACATGATGCTTTCGAGCGAACGCTTAGGTACGTAGTGCACCTGGTTTTCATCGCGATAGTACTTCACGTCATCGTTTTCCATATCAACGATGCGCACTTCTTCGCAAGGCTTGCCCAATGCAAGCACCAGTACCGGTTCAAGGTTTTCAGGCATTTCCAGAATCTCTTTGAGCTCCTGCTTCTTGAAAGACATGACCATGCAACCGCCAAAACCTTCTTCCGTAGAAGCAAGCATGATGGTTTGCGCGCAGATGCCCATGTCGATCTGGGCGGCCTGAACCGAAGAGACGTTGGTGTCTACCGCCATTACGATGTAACCAGTTGGGCGCTCCTTTTCTTCAGGGCCTTCCCAATCGGTAAGGTAACCGGCCCACGCAAGCGTGTCGTACACCTTCGCGCACATTTCCCGATCGGAGACAATACGATAGCGCAAAGGCTGCAAGTTCTTGGCGCTGGCGGTATAGCGAGTGTTGTCGATCCACTTCTTCATATGTCCCTCGGGCACACGGTAGATGCTACGGAACCTACGGTAGCTACGGGTGGTGTGCGAAAGATGCTCGATAAAACTGGGCATGGAATTCCTCTCGATTGAAAAATGACGATTTACATTACGCTTCTTCGAATTCAGGCTCATCGGATGAAGAAACATGCTCCCCTTCGCCCGACCGGAAATCAGCATCGGCGTGGCTTTCCCTTACCGCACTTGGACGAAGCGCATCACGCTGCACCTTGTGCTCGGCGGCTTCGCGTCCCAACTCCGCACGAACGCGCTGACGGTTGAAGTTGTTGTCGGGAAGTTTTTCCTTCTTTTCCTTTTTAGGACGAAAGGTTTTGGTGGTCTGAATGAGAATCGCACCAATGAGGAAGGGCATCCAGAACACGATGCCGCGGTAGACCAAGCCGATTGCCATGCCGGCGGTTGCCGAAGCGCCAAAAGCAGTAAAGGCAACAGTAACCGCCGCCTCGACAACACCAACGCCCTGCGGCGTAAATGAAACCATGGCGAACAAGGTTGCAACCACATAACCGCACACCAACGACTCGGGAACAGCGACACCGAACGCATAGCCCACCAAGCAAAACGCAGAAAGCTCACAGCAACTTGCTATAAGCGAGCAGCCCCACGCCTTCAGTGTGATTTTAGGATTCTGCGCAATGAGTTTCGCCGCACTAGAAAACGACTTCACCGTTTTTTCCACCCAAGGAGCCATCGGATCTTTATGGAATCGAACCAAAACCTTGTTAATGAAGCGAGCAATGGGAATAAGGATCCGAACAACCAGATCGGGGTTCTTATGACCCAGCACCATGATAGAGATCATGGCTCCCACTAAAACGATTACCACCAATCCGAACAACAACCAGATAGGAGACAACCCTACGGTTAGCGCAAGGATGGAAAAGCCGATAATCATAATGGTGGCAAAGGCGGAATCTACCGTAATTTGCATGAGCAGAGCTGCGGAAGTAGCCTTACCTGGCTCGATGCCACGCCTTCGGGCATCGTCAACCACCAAGGTAGTACCAGCAAGGTTCAGCGAGGGAACTACCGTGTTAAGGAAGAATGTGCCGAACACCAAAGGCAACGTATGCTTCGGATGCATGGTTTCATTCACAGCTTTGAAAGAAAAGCTGTACGCAAAGCTCTGCGAGATGTATTTGCAAAGCTGCGTGAGAATAGCAATGACCAGGGGGATCATAGCACCCTGCGCCATAGTGGCGGCCAGTTCGTTGATCTGATCGCCACGAAGGAAGACAAAGGCCAGCACAACGATGATGACCAAGCCGCCCATAAGATTTCGAATATTGAACTTCACTGCTGGGAGGACCTTTTTTCTGTGTGTCAGTAGGAAGATAGTTTTTGAGTATATCAGACACCAAACCTGATACCCCAATCGTCATAAAACGAACGGGCAGGGCAGCTCAAATGCGCTTACCGCAAACAAAAGAAACGCCCCGAGGGGCGTTTCTTGCTTACGCTTTGCTTACCAGAACGAAGCGGCGTCTTAATGACGGAAGTGACGGTGACCGGTGAAAACCATGGCAATGCCGTGCTCGTCGCATGCTTCAATAACCTCTTCGTCGCGGATGGAGCCGCCAGGCTGGATAATGGCCTTCACGCCATAGCCCGCCAACGTATCAACGTTATCGCGGAAGGGGAAGAAGGCATCGGATGCGCATACCAGGCCTTCTGCGGGAACGCCCATACGTTCGCAAGCCTCGTGCGCACGTTCACAAGCGAGCTTCGCAGAGTCAACGCGGTTGGGCTGACCAGGGCCCATGCCGATACCGGCATGATCCTTCGAAACCAGAATCGCGTTAGACTTGACGCCTTTGCAAACCTTCCAGGCAAACAGCATCTCGTGCAATTCATCTTCAGTGGGCTTCTTCTTGGTAGGTACCGTGAACTCTGCGGGATCCTCGTCCACACGGTCTACCTGCTGAGCGAGCATACCGCCATCTACGGAGCGGAACTCGATTGCCGCAGGAGCATCTACCCCACCGGTCTCCAGAACGCGCAGGTTCTTTTTCTGTTGAAGAAGCTCAAGAGCAGCTGGCTCATACGAAGGAGCAATGAGGACCTCTACGAACTGCTTGTTCTCGTTGATATGCTCAACCAATTCAAGGGTAACCTCGGCATTAACGGCGATGATGCCGCCAAAAGCGCTCTTCGGGTCGCAGGCGAATGCCTTATCGTAAGCCGTGGCAACATCAGTAGCGGTTGCGGAACCGCAGGGGTTCTGGTGCTTCAAAATCACAACGGCGGGCTCATCGAACTCGCGAGCAAGCGTCCAGCAAGCGTCGGTGTCAAGGATGTTGTTGTAAGAGAGTTCCTTGCCATTGAGCTGCTTGGCGTTAACCAGAGAATGCGGCGTAGCAAACTCGGGTACACGATAAAATGCAGCGCTCTGGTGCGGGTTCTCGCCATAACGAAGGCCCTGCTGCTTAACAAGCTCAACAGAAAGAGCTTCGGGGAACAACTCGTTTGCCTCACCCAACTGGTTACCGAGCCATGCAGCGATAGCGCCGTCGTAAGCATTGGTGGTCTGGAACACACGAAGAGCGAGCTGAGTACGCGTTGCAAGCGTGGTTGCGCCGTCATTTGCGCGCATCTCAGCGAGAATGCTTCCGTAGCTTGCAGGATCGGTAACAACGGCAACACTTGCAAAATTCTTAGCAGCAGAGCGCAGCATGGAAGGGCCACCGATATCGATGTTTTCGATGCAAGTACCGAAATCGGCACCGGACTCTACCGTTTTCTCAAATGCATAGAGGTTCACAACAACCATGTCGATCATCTCGATGCCATGCTCGGCAGCCTGAGCCATATGCTCGGGGTTGTCGCGCTTTGCAAGAAGACCACCATGAACCGCCGGATGAAGCGTCTTCACGCGACCATCCATCATTTCGGGGAACTGAGTTACCTCATCGATGGGGGTAACGGGAATACCTGCTTCTGCAATGACGCGAGCCGTGCCACCCGTAGAGATGATCTGAGCACCGAACTCTTCGGACAGAGCACGAGCGAATTCCACCACGCCCGTCTTGTCCGTTACCGACATAAGAACACGCTTTACCTTAGGATCTGCCACCTGGTACCGCCTTTCCGAATTGCCTGGTTTACTGATATTCGTTACGTTCAGCATAGCAGCGCCAGCCAAACGCAAACCTTCGAAAGTGAAAATGTCCGCCTAGCGGGCGGTGCAGTTAGTTAGTTTGAAATAGCAACCTTGCGCGTTTCGGGGCAAACGTTTACCCGTCCTTCGGCAAGGAGCTGGATCACATGAGGGTACAACTCATGCTCGACCGAATGGATACGCTGCTCAAGGGCCTCGATGGATTCGCCTTCGAGAACCTCAACTGGCTGTTGAGCGATAATGGGCCCCTTATCGTAATCGGCGTTAGCGAAGTGCACGGTGACACCGGTTACCTTCACGCCGAAATTGTACGCATCCTCAATAGCATGCGCGCCTTTGAAGGAGGGAAGAAGCGCAGGGTGCAGATTCACCACCCTATCGTGAAACGCATCAAGGATTTCCGCAGTGACCATACGCATGTAGCCGGCCATAACTACGTATTCGGCACCGGCATCTTTCAATGCATCAGCGATACGCTGGTTGGCTGCCGAAGCGTCGGCATAGGCCTCACGGTTCATCACAAGGACAGGAATGCCTGCCTTTTTGGCGCGCTCGATACCATAGGCATCAGGGCGCGAAGAAACAACCAAGCTGATTTTCGCGCTGAGCGTGCCTTCATCAATATGGTCAATAAGCGATTGGAGGTTAGAGCCACTACCGCTGATCAAAACGCCGATGTTAAGCGGCTTCTGCACCGTTGCAGCCATGCTGCTCCTTTCATGTTCGTTGGGCGCTGCCCGCGCCAATGGGCGCCAATGGGGACAGGTCCATTTGGATGCTTGCAGGTTTGGGCTTTGCCTTGGCTGGCCATTTGCATCCAAAAAGACCAGTCCCCATTGGCCCCTTTCATTGCTAAGCAAGGCATCGAAAAAATGCCTGCAACTGTTGCCGCTGCCAATGAGCAAGCCAATCGAACCCACGAGCCGAAGCAAAAGCCTTCGACACGCATCGACCGGCATCAACATAAAGCGCGATTGGCTGCTTGAGCCAATCGCGCGTAATAATTACCTACTCTTCTGCAGACGGGGTATCGGCAAAGAGTTTTTCCTGGTCAACATAGGCAACTTCGCCCGAACCAGGAACGATGCGGCCGACAACGGTAGGCGTTTCGCCCTCGGCTTCCAGGATGTCCATAACCTGGTCAACCTTGGAAGGATCAACAACGAGAACCATACCCAGGCCCATATTGAAGGTCTTCAGGGCTTCATGCTCATCAAGATGAGCTGCGCGGCATACAAACGGGATAACCGGCGGCATGCTCCAAGTTCCCACATGAAGCTCCGCATCCATGTTCTCGGGAAGTGCACGATTCAAGTTCTCGGTAATGCCACCACCCGTAATATGAGCCAAGGAGCGAACAGCGCCAGGAAGCTGACGCAGAACGGAGCGGACGGGCTTCACGTAGATGCGAGTCGGCTCAAGCAATGCGTCGAGAACACTCTGGCCGCCCAAAGACTCCTGAGGCATACGCAGCTCGTAGAGCGTCTTGCCGTCGGTAACCACCTTGCGAACCAAAGAATAGCCGTTGGAGTGGATGCCGGAGGAAGCAAGGCCGATAAGTACGTCGCCTTCCTGGACCTTGGCGGGGTCGAGCATTTCAGGACGGTCTACCACACCCACGCAGAAACCGGAAAGGTCATACTCGTTAGGATCCATTACACCAGGATGCTCGGCCATTTCGCCACCGATAAGAGCAGCGCCCGACATCTGACAGCCATCAGCAATGCCGGAAACGATTTCGGCAACGGCTTCGCTCTTAAGTTTTCCGATGGCAATGTAATCAAGGAAGAACAGGGGCTCGGCGCCTGTTGCAAGAATGTCGTTCACGCACATGGCAACCAGGTCGATGCCCACAGTGCCATGCTTGCCAGCGAGCTTAGCCAGCTGAATCTTAGTGCCAACGCCGTCGGTACCGGAAACCAAAATCGGATCGGCCATGTTCTTTGCCACGTTGATGGAGAACAAGCCGCCGAAGCCGCCGATATCGCCGCGAACCTCATCGCGATACGTGCGATGAACCGCATCCTTGATGGCGTCTACCGCACGGGCGCCCTCTGCCGTATCTACTCCCGCTTCGGCATAGGTGGTAGCGCCCTGAGCCGTCCAGCTAGGCCACTTAGTTTCATCGTCATCCATCGCGTTGACCTTAATGCGATCAGTCATAGCATCTCCTGGAACTCAAATCCCCTGTTCGGGGGCTTACAAACAACGTATTGCCAAAATTCGAGGCACTATGGCATGCCTTCGAGCTGGCCGCTAATCGAGCACTGCCTTCCCTTCGGGAAGAAAGCTCTTGGCCTTCATGGTATCAGGAATATCCACGGGGTATTCGCCGGTAAAGCAAGCGTCACAGAAACCGGGATGTTCGCACTGAATTGCCTCGTGAAGACCCTCGACCGAGATGAACGCAAGCGAATCGCAGCCGATGAAATCGCACATTTCCTGATTGGTCATGTTTGCCGCAATAAGCTGATCCTGCGTGTCGGTATCAATGCCGTAGAAGCAAGGCCAACGGGTTTCAGGCGAAACAATGCGAAGATGAACTTCCTTGGCACCTGCGCTTCGTAGCATGTCGACCAGCTTCTTGGAAGTGTTGCCGCGAACGATGGAGTCGTCGATAACCACCAAGCGCTGGCCTGAAATTACAGACGGAAGCGGATTCAGCTTCAAGCGAATGCCAAGCTGGCGCATCTCATCGGTAGGCTGAATGAACGTACGGCCAACATAGCGGTTTTTAACGATGCCGTTGCAATAAGGGATACCGCTCTCCAACGCGTAGCCCATAGCAGAAGGCAAACCGGAATCGGGAACGCCCACAACAAGGTCGGCATCGATCGGAGCCTCGCGCGCAAGGATGCGGCCCATCTGACGGCGGGCAACGTATACGCTCTGACCGTCCATCACGGAGTCGGGGCGAGCGAAATACACATATTCGAAAATGCAGCTCGCACGCTTCTTGGGCTCAACGCCCATCTCGGAGATCATGCCATCTTTGCCGAAGCGGATAATCTCGCCAGGGGCAACTTCACGCATAAGCTCCGCGCCCACAATGTCGAGACCGCAGGTTTCAGAAGAAACAACCCATCCACGATCGTTGGGCAACTTGCCTACAACCAAAGGACGAATGCCATTGGGATCGCGGAAAGCATAAAGGTGGTCGGGGCTTGCCAGCAGCATAGCGTAAGCGCCCTTGATCATTTTCATGGCCATACGAATGCCCGCACGAAGGGAATTCGTGGTCTTGGTTACCTCACCGATGATCTTCGCGGCAGCTTCCGAGTCGGTGCCTGCGCGCAGATGAACACCGTAATCGATGATTTTCGCCTTCAGGTAGTTGGTATTCACCAACGTTCCGTTGTGGGCAAGCGCAATAAGCACTTCATCGATTGCCGAGATATGAGGCTGCGCCGCTTCCCACGAATCGACACCGCCACTCGTGGAGTAGCGAACATGGCCAATAGCCAAATCGCCCTTCAATGCAGAAAGGTCGCCTTCTGTAAATGCCTGGGTTACCAAGCCTAAATCTTTGGAAGCCATGATGGTGGCGCCGTCGCCTACGGCAATGCCAGCAGATTCCTGGCCACGGTGCTGCAGCGCCTGCAGACCAAAGCAGGTCATACGCGCTACATCTTCACCAGGTGCGTAAATGCCGAAAACACCGCACTCTTCTTCCATTCTGTCGGGGCGCTCTCCGGGAAACACCGACATGCTCATCTATGCAGCCTCCTCATATTTGCGATCCATGACCGCGTCCTGACTTGACGAAAGACCGGTTGTCCCCGAGGTGCTCGAGCTCAGGTAAGGGTCGTTCGCAGCCGTGGTTTCCACCACAGCGGCAAACAGCACCGCACGGCCGTCGTTTTGCGAATATTCGCAGGTAGAAAACAACACTGACTGCTTGACGTCAGCAGCGGTCAGCGTGTCCCCCTTCTGGCTTACCACGCTGCGGTTAAGCTTGTCCTGCACATATGCTTGATAACTTGCATCGTTGGCGAACGACGTCTGAACAATAGCGTCGCTACCCGTTGTCTTTACCAAGGCAAATGTTTTAAGGCGATAATTGCCCTGTGGGGTTAACACGTAGATATCGCGATGCGAATCGAAGGTATCCTGATCCTCGAAATCGGCCAACGAGGCGAACATCGAGCCGTCATTCATGTGATGGCCGTATAGCGCATTGTTCTGATCAGATAAATCGCTGGTATTGGAAGCATCCAGGAAAATGGTGCCCGCCGAAGCAAGCCACCCAGTAGATCCGTCAAAAGCCTTATGCAGGTACTCCTGATTATCGGACCCCTGAACCACGGGATAATTGATAGGCGTACCAGGTACATATACCCACGCTACGATGTCGGGGTTGATAGCACGCAAACCGTCCCAATCAACTTTCAGATCGGAAAGAGCAAGATTGGAATTGTCGTCCACCTCTGCATATTCTTCCAAGCCGCTGTAGGCGTTTTGCTGTGCCCAGTATTGATAGCCGATAGCGCCCAAAGCCGCTAAAGCGCCCACGAACACTACGATAGAAACAATGAACACCACGCGCCATATGCCGCCCTTTTTGCTTTGGCTTGCACGCGCAGCTGAACCATAGGAATCGCGGCTGTATTGGGAAATATCCTGGCTGGACTTAGCCTGCTGGGAACGATACGTAGCAGGCAGGGTGCTCTGAGAGCGTTGCGGAGCAGCATGGGACCCCTGCGATGGACCGCGTCTGTTTGCGCCTTTTGGCATGAACCACCTTCACACATTTGGTTCTGAAACGAACTGCCATCGCAGCATGTAACGCAACGATGCAACTAATCCATAGTAACAAAAAGAAATCCCTCTTACGAAGATTCGTAAGAGGGATTTCAAACGTTCTGCCAACAGGCGGAAAAAGCAAGTGAGCGGGTTTGGGCTCAACTAGCAGAAGCAACCCGCAACGCACCGCGCTCACCCGCTCCGTCAAATGCTTAAGCAGGGCCGGAGCGACCCCCTATGCCAAGGCGGCACTGTAGCAGCAATTACGGCTCGATGCCGAGCTAGAACAGCCCCAACCGCCTTTCGATGGCTTCGTTGATAATACGCAGCGCCTTCACGCGGGCGTAATACTTATCGTCGCTTTCCAGGATTATCCAGGGTGCGTTATGAGTAGAGGTAAGGCGGAACATATCATCCACCGCCGCACGATACTGGGGATATTTGTCGCGGTTACGCCAATCCTCTGCGGTAATCTTCCAACTTTTCGCAGGGTTGTTTTCGCGCGCCTCAAAACGCTGAAGCTGCGTTTCGGGGGAAATGTCCACCCAAAACTTAAGCAGGATGGCACCCCAATCAACCATGTCGCGCTCAAACTCGTTGATTTCCTCGTATGCGCGGCTCCACTGGTCGGTGCTGGCAAAACCCTCCACACGCTCAACAAGCACACGGCCGTACCAACTGCGATCGTAAATGCCTACGTGGCCCGCCTTCGGCAAGCGCGTCCAATAGCGCCACAGGTGAGGGTGCAGCAGTTCGGGCCTCGTGGGCGCTGGGCTGGGGAAAATGGTGTAGGAACGCGCATCCAGCGCCTGCGCAACACGTTTGATGCTGCCACCCTTTCCGGCCGCATCCCAGCCTTCATACATGATCATCATGGGTACGCGCCTAATGTACATTTCCAACTCGATACGACGCAGGCGCTCTTGTTCAGCCTTCAGCTGGAGCTTGTATTCATCGTGCGTAAGCGCTAGCGAATGATCTACCTCGTCAAGCGAAGGTATATGCGCGCTGGGAATAAAGCGCGTCATCGTGGGCGAATGGGCGCTCATCGCTGCGGCCTCATGTTCTGCCTGCAAGCGCAGAAGCTGATTTTCTTCATCGGTGCGCTCGCGTTCATCTCCCGCTACCGAACCGGCAACGGCAGCGGCAGAGTTTTCCTTCGCCTTTGCTTCCGCCTCCAGAGCGGCACCGTTCTTCGGCCTGGAGAGCTCGCGCTCCAAAGCGGTTACCAACGTCTGGGCAACGCTCAGGTTTACCCGACGATGATCGGAAGCATCAAGCAGGATCCAGGGGGCAGCCTTGAAGTTGGAGCGCTTCAGCATCTCGTCGTAAACGCGGTAAGACTGGCTGTAGTGTTCGAGCTGTTCAAGGTCACTCTGCGTCACACGCCACTTGGTGGCGGGATCGCTATACAAGCCCACCAAACGCTCGCGCTGAGTTTGCTCGGAAATGTGCAAGAAGAATTTGATTACCAGGTAGCCATCGTTGCGCAGCTGCGTTTCGAAATCCTCGATGGAGGGAAGCATGCGTGCCGTATGGGCCTCAACCGCAGCGCGCTCTTTCTTGGAAAGCTTCCCCTTCTTCGGGAGCATATTGATCACATGCTGAGCCGCCACCGAATACCAGCCGCGGTCGTAAAACGTCATGCTTCCACGCTGACCGAGCGCTTTCCAAAACTGCTGCATAACAGGGAAATAGCCGGTGGCGCCGAACTCTTCGCTCAAAACGTTTTCGGCTTCTTCACCTTCGAAATCTTCTGTAACATATACCGAAGTGTCGCGCGCATCCAGGTGATACAGCAAATCGGAGATTCGACTGCCCTTTCCTGCGCCCTTCCATCCCTCGAACAGCACCACCACGCCAAGCTCCTGGCGCTTCGCTTCCTGCTGAAGCACAACCAACTTATCGATCAGCTCTTTAAAGCGAACTTTATATTCTTTTTTGGATACCTTCTGAGAACCCAAACGAACGGTATCAAGCATCGCTTAACTCCCCCTCTGTTCCATGCCGCGCCAGCCCCCACTGCGTCTCAATCTGCTTGCAAGATATGCAACGCACCTGGCAAATGACAGAAATTTGTTAAATAACACGTTATACGCGATGCTACTCCACTTCCCGATGCGCGAATATAGTTAAATCAAATGATGTGTTCGAAAGCACCAGATTTAACAACAAGGAGCTATGAAATGTCCCGCTACGGCATTATCGATTTAGGTTCAAACACCATCCGACTCTGCATTTACGAGGTATCCTGCGCCGCGCATGAGCCCCTGCGGAAGAAGGATATCGACACCCTGCTGAACTACAAGGTGATGGCAGGCCTCGCCTCGCATGTCGAAGAGGGCGCTATGACCGAAGAAGGAATAAAGCGTGCCATTAAAACCATCAACGCACATCTGCGCCGTGCTTCGCACTTCAAGTGCGATCGCATTGACATTTTCGCAACTGCCGTACTGCGAAACTGCTCCAATTCGCACAAGGCAACAGCCGCAATCGAAGAGGGCATCGGGCAACGCATCTGCATTCTCTCCAACGAAGAAGAGGCACATCTTGGTTATTTGGGCGCAAAGCTCGACCAAGACCTTGAAGAGGGCACCATGGTCGATATCGGCGGCGGCTCCACCGAGCTCACCAGCATCAAAGGCGGCTTCGACCTTGCGAAAACCAGCATTCCACAGGGTTCTCTTTCGTCCTTCGCTAACTACGTAGCCGGATTGATGCCCACTCAGAAGGAAGTCAATGCCATAACGCAGGCCTTCCGCGAACTTGCAGAAAAGGAAGAAACGGACGTATACCGCTGCACTCAGCTTTTCGGCATTGGTGGTTCTATCCGATCTGCCGCCAAGTTGTATGGCGATCTGTGCAACAACGGCAACCGCTTCAATTACTTGCTGCCCGAACACATCGATGCCATCTTGAACCGCTACGCAGAAGACCCCAACGCCTTTGCCCATGAGGCTTTGCGTACCCTCCCCGACCGCATCCATACGCTTATTCCCGGTTGCGTTATCATCCGCGAAGCCTTCAAGCTGTGCGGTGGCGAGCGTCTAGATATCTGCAAGTACGGCGTGCGCGAAGGGTATTTGGCTGAACGTGTTCTAGTAAAACCCGTCAGTTTCGCTTAATAGCACTATCATCACGGAGGAAAACCGCAAGATATTGCGATTCGTTGCGCGATAAAAGGGTATCTTACCTGCGAAAAACCGCTATTAACGATTACAATAATCCCTAGACAATACTGGCGCATGCGCCATTAACCTGGGGAAAAGAATAGAGGGGAAATCATGGAAGCAAAACAGAATTCCAGTGTTGGTGTATCCACCACCACGCAAACGCATCCCAAGCATAAGAGCCATCACGTTCTGCCCTATATGCAAAACCGCGAGCTTTCTTGGCTCGAATTCAACAAGCGCGTACTCGATCAAGGCGAAGACCATAACGTCCCCTTGCTCGAACGCCTCACCTTCGTGTCCATCTTCTGCAGCAACTTGCAGGAGTTCTTCATGGTACGCGTTGGTAGCCTTACCGATCTTTCTTTGGTGAACAAAGACCTGCGCGACAACAAAACGCAGATGACGCCCAACGAACAGCTCCAGGCAATCTACGAACGGTGCCACGAGCTGTACCCGGAGGAAGAACGCATCTACAACAAGATCATGGGTCAATTGGCCGAATGCGGCATTCGCCAGCTTCAGCCCGAAGATCTTTCTCCCGAACAGGCGGAGTACCTTCGCAAGCACTTGAAAGAACGCGTTGTTCCCTACCTTTCGCCGCAGATCATCAATTCTCGCCACCCCTTCCCTCACCTGGAAAATGGCGCGCTGTACGTTCTTGCGCGTCTGGTAAGCGACGAAGAAGCCGGCGAAAAGTCCAAAGCAGCTGAAAGCAAGGGCAAGAAGAAGGGCAAGAACATTGGCGCCGACGATGCCACGTTCGGCCTTATTCCGCTGCCCCATCAGGCAAAGCGAGTAATCAAGCTGCCTGGTGAAGGCACTCAGTACATCCTTCTGGAAAACGCCATCAAGACCATCGTTGATGAAGTGTTCTCCATGTACACCACCAAGCGCGCTAGCGTTATCTGCGTAACGCGCAACGCCGATATCGACCCGAACGACGGCACCGAAGAAGATCTTGATTACGACTATCGCGAGCACATGAAGCGCATGCTGAAAAAACGTGCACGTCTAGCTCCTGTTCGCTTGGAAACCGATACGCCCCTTTCTTCCGCTACGGAAAAGTTCCTTCTGAAGCGCCTCGATCTGAAGCCCTGCCAGAGCTACGTTACCAGCGTTCCGCTCGATATGGGCTACGCCTGGGGTCTTTCTAGCATGATCGATTCCGAGCTAGCACGCGACATCACCAACGAACCGTTCACGCCGCAATGGCCAGCATGCTTTGACAAGAAGCGACCCATCATGGAACAAGTAGCCGAGCGCGATGCTCTGCTTATGTATCCCTATGAAAGCATGGATCCGTTCATCAGCCTGCTCCGCGAAGCGGCAAACGATCCTTCGGTATTCTCGATCAAGATCACGCTGTATCGCCTTGCCAGCCAGTCCCACCTGGCAGAAGCCTTGGTAACCGCAGCAGAAAACGGCAAGGAAGTTACCGCACTGTTCGAGCTGCGCGCCCGCTTCGACGAATCCAACAACATCGAATGGTCACAGCGCTTCGAGCAGGCTGGAGCCAACGTTATCTACGGCTTCCACGACTTCAAGGTTCACTCGAAGATCTGCACCATTGCACGCCACACCGAAAACGGCATCCAGTACATTACCCAGCTCGGCACGGGCAACTACAACGAGAAAACCTCGAGGCTCTACACCGACTTCAGCTTCATCACCACCGATGAAGGCATCGGCAAGGATGCCGCAGAGTTCTTCCGCAACATGAGCTTGGAAAACGCTTCCGACGGATACCAGAAGCTTTCGGTTGCTCCGCTGCAGATCAAGCCGATGATTCTCCACAAGATCGATGAACAGATCGCCCTTGCTAAAGCCGGCAAGCCCAACGGTCTGTCGTTCAAGACCAATTCCATCACCGACAAGGACATCATCGACAAAATTGCCGAAGCCTCCCAGGCTGGCGTTAAAACCACGTTGTTCGTTCGCGGCATTTCGTGTTTGGTTCCCGGTGTTGAAGGCTATACCGAAAACGTTGAAGTAGTTTCCATCGTTGGCCGTTTGTTGGAGCACAGCCGCATCTACGGATTCGGTCCGCGCGATAATCGCGAGCTCTATCTCTCTAGCGCCGACCTGATGACGCGCAACATGGAAAAGCGCGTAGAAATCGCTTGGCCCATCTATGACCCCGAGCTGAAGGAACGCGTTAACGAGTATCTGGACATCTCGCTTTCCGACACCGCCAAACTGCGCATGCTGAAAAGCGATTTGGAATACACCCCGCTCGAATTCTTCTGCAGCGAAAATGCCGACGGAAGCACCGAATCGTTCGATTCTCAGACTTACCTTATTCAAAAGGCACGCGATGATTACCGCCATGCCACCGAACAGCGCGAAGAAGAAGAGGCACGCCGAGCCGAGCTCGCTCGAATCGAGCGCATGAAGGCAGCCGAAGAAGAGGAGCGCAAAGCTCGCGAGGAAGCCAAGGCAAAGGAAGCTGCCGAAGAAGCATGCAGAAAAGCTGCAGCGGAAGCTGCGGAGCTGAAAGCGAAGGCCGAAGCTGAAGCAAAGGCAAAGGCCGAGGCGGAAGCTGAGCTTGCTGCCCTGAAGAAGGCCCAGGAAGAAGCAGAGGCTGCCGCGCTGAAGGCAAAAGCCGAAGCGGAAGCAAAAGCAAGAGCCGAAGCTGAAGCAGAACTTGCTGCTCTGAAAAAAGCACAGCAAGAAGCCGAGGCTCAGCGAATTGCCGCCGAAAAGGCCGCGGAACAAGCCGAGATCAACATTCCTCGTGGCCTCGAGGAAATTGAGCCTGGTGTTGCAGGACCCGCTACCAACACCGCCGAGGTAAATGCGCAAAAGGTCGACGCTACGCCCATCGAGCTTTCCCCTTCCCTGGAAAGGAAAGTCGAAGAAGCGGCCGACAAAGCTGCTATTCAACTGGTGCCGAAGAAGGCCAGCCTGTGGCAGCGCATCAAATTCCTGTTCACCGGCAGGCTCGACTAGCAGCAAAACCGAAAGGCAGGTTTAGAAAGATAAACCCCTTTCGATGTATCAGTTAAGATGCAAAAGCCCCCTGATTCGCAATGAATCAGGGGGCTTTGTTGTTGGTGCATGCTAGTTGTGCTCAATAGCCTCAAACAACTGCGACAGCCTCGCGGCCACGAACGGACATGCGCGCTTCCAGAGGGGGGCATTCACTTCCGTCCTAGGCGTTCGCTTCCGTCCCATAAAGGGATAGACAATGCTATTGGCTGTTGCGCCTTCCGCGATGGTTTTTCGCTCCCTGGGAACGCTTACGTTTTCCAGGCTTAGGCGTTTGACGAACACCGGAAGAACGCACACCAGGCCTGAACGCAGCTGGCACTTCTTCAGTGCTTCGCTCAGAATTGCGTCGCTTGCCATTGCCGCCATTCGAACGCTTTCGGTCGGAAGAGCGAACGGCATTCTTGCGCGAAGGCTTTGCTTGCTGTTTTTTGTCTTGGCTACGGCCAGCGCCTTGGTTACGCTTGCCATTGCGGCCACGGCCAGCAGAAGAGGAGCGATTTGAAGGCCGTTCATTGCCCCCGGAAGCTCCCTCGGACCTATCCCGACTTGCCTCGCTGCTTGCTTGAGCCTGCTTCGATGCCGCCTTCTTTTCACGAGCCTTGCGACGCTTCTTCTTGGCCTTTTTGCCAGGCACCTTTGAAGCAGGAACACGATCAGGGTCGATGAACACAGGGTTTTCGCCCAGTTCAAGGCCTTCAGTGTCGAAAAGATCTACCGTTTTGCCCATCAACGCCTCAATGTCGTTGAACTCATCGAAATCCTGCTCGGTAACGAACGTGAGCGACCAGCCAACATCGCCACCGCGACCCGTACGGCCAATACGATGGATGTAGTCGACGGGATCTTCAGGTACGTCGAAGTTAACCACGTAGTTAACATCGGCGATGTCGATTCCGCGGGCCAATACATCAGTTGCAACCAGAACGTCCACTTCACCGGCACTGAACGAACGCAAGGCACGCTCACGTTGGTTCTGGGTACGATCGCCATGGATAACTGCGCATGTGATGTTTGCCTTCACCAAACGACGGCGGCAGGCATCAGCGCGATGCTTGGTGCGCGTGAAAACGATAACGCGCTCGGAACCTGCCTTTTTCAGCACTTGAGCCAATAGCGCATTCTTTGCTTCTAAGGAAACGGGGAGTGCGTACTGCTCTACGGTATCTGCCGTAGAGGTTACTGGCGCAACCTCGATACGGGCAGGGGTTTTCACTAAATCGGTGATGGATCCAACTTTGCTCTCGTCGAGAGTTGCAGAGAACAACAACGTCTGACGCTGTTCGGGGGTTGCAGCCACAATGGTGCGAATGGCAGGCAAAAAGCCCATGTCGAGCATGCGGTCTGCCTCATCGAGAACAAGAACCTGAACCTGATCGAGCGAGCAGGCCCCCTGCTCCATCAGATCGATCAAGCGGCCAGGGGTGGCAATAAGGATATCGCAGCCTTGCTTCAGGGCATTACGCTGAGGGCCGTAACCCAAGCCACCAACAACCGTGACCGAAGAATGGCCCGTATGTTTGGCAACGGTACGGCAAACCGATTCGATTTGCTGAGCAAGCTCGCGGGTGGGCGTAACAACCAGAAGGTACGGACCACACCCCAGGCTGCGACCGCGAACACGGCGCTTTTCACCATGTGTCAGGTTGTTCATAGCTGGCAAAAGGAATGCTGCCGTTTTGCCCGTGCCCGTTTGCGCGGCGGCAAGCACGTCGCGTCCCTCGAGCACTTGGGGAATTGCCCCTGCTTGAACAGGAGTCGGAGCGGTGTAGCCCAATTCTTCTACCGCGCTCATTATCTCTTGGTTAAGCCCAAGGGCATCAAAACTCGTGGAATCTGGTTCCTGAGCCATATCTTGCTTTTCCTGCGTTGCGTTTGCAGTCATAAATCACATTTCCATTCTTCAGCGCCGCATATGCAGAAAAGCATCGAGCGCCACACATAAAAAAATCCCCGCCATGGGCGAGGCTGAACAATCTTTTCAAGGATACCTTACGTTGCTTGGATCCCATAATAAGACGGGCGGGAGTTTTCATTCTCCCGCCCGTCTACACATATATGCAGATAATCAGCGTTACGGAAGCAGCAACTGGGCAATCTGAACGGCATTGAGTGCCGCGCCCTTGCGAATCTGGTCGGCAACGTTCCAGAATGCCAAACCGTTTTCAACGGAAGGATCCTTGCGCAAGCGGCCAACAAACGCACCGTTGGTGCCTGCAAGCAGGCCAGGCATGGGATACAAGCTGTTAGCAGGATCATCCATTACAGTAATGCCCGGAGCAGCCTCGAGTGCAGCGCGAGCCTCTTCCACCGTTACCGGGCCCTCGAATTCAACGTTGATGGATTCACCATGGCAACGAAGAACAGGTACGCGGACGCAGGTTGCAGCAACCTGGATATCGTCATCACCCATGATCTTCTTGGTCTCGACAACCATCTTCCACTCTTCCTTGGTGGAATCGTCTTCCAAGAACTTGTCGATGTGGGGAATGCAGTTGAAGGCAATCTGATGGGCGAAAGCGTCAACAGTAAGCTCTTCGCCATTCAGGAACTGCTGAGTCTGCGCATACAGCTCCTGCATCGCCTTAGCGCCTGCGCCCGATGCAGCCTGATAGGTGGAAACAACCACGCGCTTAATGGGAGAAATATCATAGAGCGGCTTCAAGGCTGCAACCATCTGGATGGTAGAACAGTTGGGGTTGGCAATAACGCCGTTATGCCAAGCAACGTCCTGAGGGTTAACCTCGGGAACAACCAGTGGCACGTCTTCGTCCATGCGGAAGGCACTGGAATTGTCGATCATAACGGCACCGGCGTCTACGACAGCCTGGCGCATTTCCTTGGAAACGCCTGCACCTGCGCTGAACAGCGCGATATCGACGCCCTGGAAAGATTCGGGAGTCATCTCCTGAACGGTAAGTTCACCTGCAGGAACCTGACCGCAACCCTTAAAAGGAAGCTTCTTACCCGCAGAACGCTTTGAGGCAAGTGCACGAATCTCACTTGCGGGAAAGTCGAGATCGTGAAGAACCTCGAGGAATTCGTTGCCAACAGCGCCCGTGGCGCCCGCTACAGCAACAACCGGATTTGCGGGGATTTCCTTCGTCCAAGCCATTGAAGCTCCTTTTCATCGTGTACTTGGAAGAAGATGATACTACTCACCCTTAGTTGCACTGCATAAACTTAACATTCGGCGCAAAAAACAGCCTTGAACGGGTTGCGGGGAGCGAATTGCAGTTCAGCTCAAGGAAAGCCAATAATCGAAATGGCAGCGAGCCTCATGCAAACCGAGGCTTTCGTCTTCCCTTTCAGCAAAAAAACCGCTGATGATAAGGTTATGGCGAATTTATACATTACAATGTGTTTGTCCAAAAAACTATTATCCCTAAGCGAGAGGATCTACAATGTTCTGCCCTCAATGCGGTAAAGAAAACGTTGACGGAGCACAGTTCTGCGTTCAGTGCGGCAATGCCCTAAAGCAGGCTGACGAAACCCCCGCCGCTCAGCCTCAGCAGCAAACGGCAAGCGCTCCCGTTCCGCCGCCCGCACCCAGCCAGCAACCTCAGCAGCCTGTATATCAGCAGCCCGCAGTACCCGTTCAGCCTCAGCCCGTTCCTGCTCAGGCAGCAACCTACCCCATGACCAAGCAGGACGAAACCCTCCGTTTGATCAACTTCATTCTGTGCATTCTGAGCTGTATCGCCATTTGCTGGGCGGTTATTCCGCTGGCATGGGCAATTCCCATGACTGTACACAGCTGGGGCATTTACAAGGGCACCAAACCCAACACCACCGCCTTTGGTGTATGCACCCTGATCTTCGTTAACATCATCGGTGGTATCCTGCTTCTCGTCTCCAACAAGGACGACAAGTAAACACACATTTAGCCGCAAACCAAACGAGCCCCATTCAAACGAATGGGGCTCGTTTTTTGTCCCCTAACCCCGTTTTTAGCGGGAATATAGGGACAGGTCCTTGTATCTCCGCTAAAAAGGCCTCGCTTGCGGCAAAATGCGCAAGCGAGGCCTTACTTCTGTGCCCAATAGCTAGGTGGAAAAATAGGGCCTGTTTCTATAGTCCCAGTTATCGACCCTTTGCCATCTTTGCGGCGATTTCCTCAGGGGAAAGCTGAGTTTCCTCGAAGATGGTGTCGGAATCCAGGCCGAATGCAGTGTGTAGGCAGCGCACCGCTGCATCTACCTGGCTGCCTTCAACCACGATGGAAATACGGATGGGGCTGGTGGAGATCATCAGAATGTTGATGTGATTTTCAGCCAACGCGCCAAATGCCTTAGCGGCAACACCGGGAGCAGACTTCATACCCGTACCTACCAGGGAAACCTTGGCAATATTCTCGTCCATCAAAGCGGTGGCGCCGAACTTCTTAACCAGGGTATCAACCGCTTCCAGTGCCTGCTCTTTCTGAGAACCAGGGAAGGTGAAGGAAATGTTCGCCTTGCCATCGTTCGTGGTGTTCTGGATGATCATGTCAACCGAAACATTGTTGCCCGCAAGGATAGAGAACAGCTGAGCGGCCATACCTACTTCATCGGGAAGGCCGCGAAGCGTGATCTTCATTTCGGACGTATCGTGTGCAATGCCGGAAATTACTGCCTGTTCCATGGAAGGAACAACCTCCTCGATAAGCGTTCCCTCTGCATCAGAGAAAGCAGAGCGGGAATGGATTACAACATGGTATTTACGAGCGAATTCAACTGCGCGCGACTGTAGAACACCAGCACCGCCGCTGGAAAGCTCAAGCATATCGTCGTACGAAATGCGGTTGAGCTTCTTAGCGCGTGGGCATACACGCGGGTCGGCCGTGTAAATGCCTTCTACGTCGGAATAGATCTCGCACACATCGGCACCAATGCCACACGCAAGGGCAACTGCCGTGGTGTCAGAACCGCCACGACCAAGCGTGGTGATATCGCCATCGGTGGAAATGCCCTGGAAGCCAGCAACGACCACGATTGCGCCCGTATCAAGAGCACCGCGGATTCGATCAGCATTAATGTCTTCGATTTTTGCGCTTGAGAAAACATCGTCGGTAGTAATGCCAGCCTGCCATCCGGTAAAGCTGATTGAGTTGTAGCCCAGTGCCTGAATAGCCATGGCCAAAAGCGACATGCTTACCTGCTCACCTGTGGAGAGCAACATATCCATTTCGCGTTTGGAGGGATGATCGTTCAATGCAGCAGCAAGACCAACCAGTTCGTCGGTGGTTTTGCCCATTGCAGAAACTACGGCAACAACGTCGTTGCCTTCCTGCTTCATGGCAATAAGACGCTTTGCCACATTTTTGATTCGTTCTGGGGAGGCAACCGAAGTGCCGCCAAACTTTGAAACTATAAGTGCCATCGTCTTCTTTCCTCGTATGGGATAACTCTTATATATTACCAAAAGCACCTAGCGGGAAACCCTGTCACAAACGATAAGAAGCAAACAGGAAACAAACGGCATGCGTGTTCGGGAAGCGGCGCACGATGCCCCATTACTAGTTCAATTCGCTTTGAACCGAAGTATCCAAAAGCAGATTCTGAACAAACATTACGATTGTGAAGAATAAGGCGGAACGATTCAGTGATCGGGCAAGGCTCCAAGCGAAACAAACGCCGCACCCAGAATGCACAGGCCCTTCGATTCATCCGCGAACCGAAGGGCCTTGCCTAAATGCTCATAAGTATTGAGTTGAATCCTAGGCGTACTTCACCATGATCATGCTCATCTTGTTGGCAACCGCTTCACACTGGTCGACGCAATCTTCCATTGCCTCGAACAGGCGCGTCCATACCGATACGCGCAGCGGATTGTCGCATTCCTTGACGTACAGCTCGCGAATGATATTCAGGAACAGCGCATCCACTTCGTCTTCGATGTCGTTCACGCGCACCAGCAAGGAATTAAGCTTCTCTGATGCCTTCTTGCAGTTACGGAAGTCAACCATAGCTTCACTCAGCGCTTCACAAGCACGAACGATGAGCTTCGAGAACTTTTTTGCATCTTCGTGCATGAAGTGAACATCGAACATATAGAAATTCTGAATGACCTCTTCGGTCATATCGATGATCTCGTCGAGGCTTTCCGTCATGGCAATGATATCTTCGCGGTCGAGCGGCGTCACGAAATCGGGAAGCAGCGCTTCGAATACGCTATGGCATACGCCGTCAGCTTCGCGTTCGATAGCATGAGCGCGAGGTAGCTCCTTTTCGAGTTCTGCCGCAGACTCGAAGTCATGCACGATTTCCTTTAGCAGCTTCGCTTCTTTAACGCATAAAGCCGCCTGGGCCTCAAATGCATCGTAATAATCGAACTTCTTCTTTTTCTTCTTACCGATTCCGGCCATGACCCCTCCAAGGTCCAATGCCGCGGATTGCCGCGGCAGTCCCGTCCGCTCTATGCGTATGCACTTACAAAGCACAGCGCAAGTTTAACAGTAGTAGGCAAACACGCGCCTCTGCTCGTCGCCAATTGTTGTCAAAGAGTTATGACCCGTCAGAACCAGCGTTTCATCAGGCAGCTGAGAAAGCTTGCGCAACGATGCGCGCATCTGCTTAGCATTACCGCCCGGGAAATCGGTTCGACCGATAGAAGCGCAGAACAACGTGTCTCCCGCAATAAGAACATTAGCGTCATCAAGATACTTGCCCGAATCTGATCCAAGGAAGAGGCAGATTCCGCCCGGCGTATGGCCAGGCGTGGCAATAACACGCCATACCATATTGCCCAGGCGCAGCTTATCGCCGTCCTTCAAAAGATGATCAACCTTACATGACTTGGTGGGAGGGAACTCCCCTGCTGGCTGATTCTCGATAACGGGAGCGTCGATTGCCGAAGCGTATACAGGAGCGTTCGTCATAGCCTTCAAATCGGCAAGGGCGCTGGTATGGTCGGCGTGATGGTGCGTTACCACGATGGCGTCAAGCTTTTTACCGCCCAATGCCTTAACTATGGCAGAAGCGTTGTCGGACGGATCTACCACGAAGGTGGTTGTGTCGTCGGAAATAATGAAAGTGTTGTTTTCAATGGGGCCCAGCACCAAATACTTGATATCAACGGCGGCGCCCGTTACACGGAACGTACGTCCGTCCCTTTTTACTGAAAGCTTCATTGTCAAAACCTTTCTAGAACAGTTATTACTTGGAAGAGGCTGTGCCAGGCATCATGCGATGGGCATCAAACACGCCATCCACCGAACGAAGCTTCGAAAGGATGCGCTCGATAACCGCCGTATCGGAAACCTGGAACAAGAAACGCATTTCAACCATACCGTCGCGATGCGTATTCGTATTGACAGAAAGAACGTTGGCACCGTGTTCGGACAGCACTGAGGCAACGTCCATAAGGAGATTCAAGCGATCAAGCGCTTCGACGAAAATCTGCACATTGAACGAAGTGTCGCCCGAGGGGCCGTCTTCCTCCCAGAACACTTCGATGATGCGCTCGGGATGCTGTTTGAGTGCAGCAGCGTTGGGGCAATCGTCACGATGAACCGAAACACCGCGACCGCGGGTAACAAAGCCCACGATCTTATCGCCGGGAACAGGGTTGCAGCAACGGGAAAGACGCACCAGAACATCGTCGATGCCACGAACCACCACACCGTTCGAAGAGTGGGTTTCGTGTTTCTTCGGACGCCTAACGCTCGTAAGCATAGGCGGCATCTTGCCCGTAGACGAAGCCGATGCCCCCATAAGGGGCTTTGAAGCATCTTCGGTGCCGTTGTCTACCAGCAGCTTCAGCATGCGGTTGGCCACATGCATCGGCGCTTCCTTACCAGTACCGATGTTCACCAGCATGTCGTCGGCACCTTTGTAGCCCATAGCTTCGGCGACTTCGCGCATTGCGCGCATGCTTTGAGCGCTTGAAATGCCGAAGCCATGCTTGCGCATTTCACGCATAAGGATGTCGCGGCCTTCTTGCGAGTCATCGGAACGACTGATCTTGGCAAAGAAGGAACGGATCTTCGAACGCGCAGAAGGCGTTTTCACGATGTTCAGCCAGTCGCGAGAAGGCGTAGCGCTTTTCTGAGTGAGGATTTCCACGCGGTCGCCCATCTGCAGCTTATAGGAAAGCGGCACGATGGAGCCGTTGACCTTTGCGCCAACGCAGTGGTAACCCACTTCCGTATGAATGGCGAAAGCGAAATCGACCGGAGTTGAACCAAAGCGCAAACCCATAGCCTTGCCCTTTGGCGTGAAGACGTACACCTCTTTCGGGTCGAGGTCGGTCTTGAGCGACTTCAGGAATTCGCGCGAGTCTTTGGTTTCGTCTTGCCAGTCAACCATTTCACGCAACCAGGCAATCTGCTTATCGAACGCCGATTCAGCACCCTTGCCGCCCTTTTCCTTGTAGCGCCAGTGCGCGGCAACACCGTATTCACTCATGCGGTGCATTTCCTCGGTGCGAATCTGCACTTCAAGGGGCCTACCAGCCGGACCGATAACCGTGGTGTGCAAACTCTGGTACATGTTGAACTTCGGCATGGCAATGTAGTCTTTGAAGCGCCCTGGCATCGGGTGCCACAAACTGTGCACCGCGCCCAACGCCGAATAACAGTCTTTCACCGATGTGGTGATGATGCGCACGGCAATAAGGTCGTAGATCTCGGAAAAGCCCTTGCCCTTCTTCGACATCTTTTGATAGATGGAATACAGGTGCTTTGGGCGTCCCATGATCTGAGACCCCACGCCGATCTTGTCCATTTCGCCATGAAGAATGGAAATAACCTTTTCCAGATACTCCTCGCGTTCGCGGCGCGTTTCGGCGACCATGCGAGAAACCTGCTTGAACTTAGCGGGCTCCAAATAGAAGAATGCCAGGTCTTCCAATTCCCATTTGATGGAGCTGATACCCAAACGATGCGCAATGGGGGCATAGATTTCCAGCGTTTCGCGCGCCTTGAAAATACGCCTGTCTTCGCGAAGGGCTGAAAGCGTGCGCATATTATGCAAGCGGTCGGCGAGCTTGATAACGATGACGCGGATGTCTTTGCTCATGGCAACGAGCATCTTGCGGAACGTTTCAGCCTGCTCGTCGGAAAGCGTTTCCACCTCGATCTTGGTGATCTTGGTTACGCCATCGACCAATTCGGCAACCGAATCGCCGAACATATCCGCCACCTGCTGCTTGGTGGCAACGGTGTCTTCCACCGTGTCGTGCAGCAGAGCAGCAATAAGCGTTTCAACATCCATGTGAAGGTCGGCCAAAATAATGGCAACCTCTACGGGATGGATTACGAATGCTTCGCCCGATTTACGCTTCTGGCCAGCATGCATTTCCTCGGCAAAGCGGAAGGCCTTTTCCAGCAGCGCCAGTTCGTCTTTGTCCAAATACGTAGAGGCCAAGCCCTCGAGCGCCTTGAAGCGTTCGTTCGGGTCGGAGCCAACTGGCGCCGAGGTAGCAGATTTGATGGTTGGGTCAACAGACGAAGCCACTAATCCAACCGGATGAAGTTCGTTGGCATCTGACATGGCTATCGTTCCTCCTGGGGGTTCGTAGTGGGAAGCAAAGGGCGCCTTATGCGGCTCTGCAGTTCTTCCGCAGAGCTGGAAAGCACCCAATCCTTGAAGGTCGCAAACGATTCGCGCTCGTCCATGCCTTCGCGATAGCGCACGCTATCGTCCAGTTCAACCTTACCTTTATAGTCTACGACATTGATGGTTCGTTCTTTACCCGAAACCCCTGCGCAACCTTGAGTTTTGACAAGTCCCAATTCTTCGAACACCGAAATGCCGCATTCTACCTGAGAAGCGGTAATAACGGCGCCCAGCAAACGGGAGGAACTCTTCGCCGCACCTTCCGCGTCGAGGGCAAAAAAGCCTTGCCCGTGCTGACGCTGGAGAGTGCGAAGCCCTCGATATATTTGCGCCATTCCGTCATGGGTAGGAGCAGCATCGTCCAAGATACCAGCGTTGAGCTGCGCATCGCCCCTACCGAACAGCAAATGGATCTGCGCTGGTTGGCCGTCGCGACCCGCACGACCCGCCATCTGGTTGAACTCGACCTCGCTAAAAGGCAGATGGTACAGCACCACGTGACGAACGCCCGGGATATCAACTCCTTCGCCAAAGGCAGAAGTTGCCACCAGCACCTGCAAGCCACCTTCACGGAACAACGATTCAACACGTTCGCGCTCGGAGCGAGAAAGACCAGCGTTATAAAAGCCGATCAACGAGGCGATATGGGGCTCCTGCTTGCGAAGGCTTCGGGTTAGCGCAATGGTTTCCATGCGTGAATTAACGTAGATCAGAGTTTTTTCGCCCTGCGCTACCAGGTTAACCAAATAGCGCTCACGCTTCTTCATATTGCGCTGATCGACCACTTCGAGGTTGGCACGCTCGTGCTTATCCACCACCACGCATTCGGGCGATATACGGAATGCTTCGCAAATGCACTGTTCCACTTCGCTGTTTGCTGTTGCGGTAACTGCAAGCACCTGGGGTGATCCCAATGCTGCAATAGATTCGCCCAAACGAGCATAGAAGGGACGGAAGCCCGCCTTCGAGGTTCCCACATGATGAGCTTCGTCGATTACCGCAAAGCAAATAGACCCAGTAGCGGCAAAATCAGCCGCATGGAACGCCAGGTATTCGGGCGTGGTGAGCACGATGTCGACTTCACGAGCAGCGAGACCTGCCATAACTGCGGCACGCTCTTCCGGCGTAGAAGCGCCCGTAAGTACTTCAGACCGGATGCCAAACGAACCGAGCGTTCTGTCCAGATGGAACGACTGGTCGGCAACAAGAGCACGCAGAGGGTACACAAACAAGCTTGCTTTACCATGAGCAAGGGCCTGCTCAACGGCATGGATATGGAAAATGAGCGATTTGCCGCGCCCCGTTCCCATGATGGCTAAAGCAGAATTGCCTGCATCAAGAACATCCAAGGTGCGCTGCTGGGAATCGTGCAGCTGGGCTTCGCCCAAGAACGCACCTACCAATGCGGCGCGAAAACCCGCAGGGTCGGCCTTGGCGTATTCCTGCCACATAAGACGATCGGATTCCGGAGCGATAAGGCTAGTTGCATCTTCGCCTTGGTCTTCATCTTCTTCAGCGGCAACCAAACCTGAAACGAATTCCTTGTCTTCGCCCAAGCACGTTTCAAGCGCGCTGCAGGGCGTAAGGGGTTTGAGCGAAGAAATAACGGCCTTGACCGAACGGCGCCCGCGCCAGCTGTCTATCTGCAACTCAAACACCGCGTCGAGCGCACATCCGCACCCCAGCAGCCCCGAGATGTCGGGGCAATGGAACATGATGCTGGAAAGAGAGTTCACCCCGTCGGTAAGCGTGCAGGAAAGATGCGTTTTATCGGCACCCACTGCCCTACCCCCGGAAATAACCACGCCATGCGCCAGGAAATGAGGGCTGGGGTTTTCCTGCCCAAACGGAGCGAGCAAATCGAGCTTTGCCACGTTTTCCAGCGTAAGCTCGGAAAGATCCAAGCTGGCGTCCACTTCAATGCGGGGAATGAATTCTTCGGGCGGAAGCTTGTCCATGTAGGCACACAAGCGCTCCGAGAACTCGGGGAGCTTAGAAGCGGGCAACGTAACACCCACAGCAGCGTGGTGTCCGCCGAAGCGTGTAAGGATGTCCTGACACGAGGAAACCGCCTCGAACAGGTTAACGTCACCAACGCTACGGCCAGAACCGTGGGCTTCGTCCCCTTCGATGGTGAACAAAATGGAGGGAGCACCATAACGGTTGGTAAGGCGCGAGGCAACAATGCCTTTAACGCCCTCATGCCAGCCCTCGCCAGCAACCACCAAGGCACGCTGGCCTTTGAAGATGCGTTCTGCCTGCTCGGAAGCAACTTCAGCAAGCTCCGCCTCGATGGTGCGACGCTGGGTGTTCACGTTTTCCAACTCGGCAGAAAGGTGACACGCTTCAGCGAAATCGTCGCACATCAGCAAATCGAGCGCCAACTGGGCATTGCCCATGCGCCCAGCCGCATTCAAGCGAGGAATGATAGTAAAGCTCAAGCTTGAAGAAGAAACGGGGTTATCGGCGAAACCCGATTCCCCCAAAAGCGCCGCAATGCAAGGGCGCGGGTTTTCGTTGATCATGCGCACGCCGGCACCCACCATGGCGCGATTCTGGCTGCGCATAGGCATGAGGTCGGCCACGGTGCCCAACGTTGCCAGGTCGATAAGCTCACGCCAAAGGTTGGGCTTGCCAAAACGCGAACCAACCGCCTGCACTACCTTCAACGCCACACCAGCGCCCGCAAGAATGGAACTGGGATTGTCGTCGCATTTAGGATCGACCACCGGCACGCCTTCGGGAACCAAATCGGCAGGCTCGTGATGGTCGGTAATGATCACATCGATACCACGCTCTTTGAGGATTTCCACTTCATTCTTGGCAGCTATGCCATTATCTACCGTAACTACCAGGTTCGGATTGCAAGCAGACGCCCTGTCGATGGCGGCTTTCGAGAGGCCATAGCCCTCTTCGAAACGCAACGGGATGAACGGGGTAACGCGCGCGCCGCATTCACGCAGACCACGCGTCATGATGGTGGTGGCAGAAACGCCGTCAAGGTCGAAATCGCCAAACACCAAGATGTGCTCTTCATTTTTGATGGCAGCCTCGATGCGATTCACCGCTGCTTCCATGTTTTCTATTTCATAAGGATTCGCCCAATCCCTTTCAAGCGAGGGATTCAGGAACTCCTGAGCCTTTTCAACCGTGTCGAACCCACGCGCCACCAACGTGGCGGCAATAAACTGCGGCAGATCCAATTCGGCTGCAAGGCGCGATGCCGCAGCCGAATTGGCCGCAGCAAGATTGATGCGCGCACTCATAACAATACCTACTAACTTTTTTCTTTCTCGAAAGGCATTGTATAAGAAAGGCGCGCCACCCATACAGGTAACGCGCCGATGGTTCCAAGGCGTTGACGAAAGGGCGCCTTCACTGAGCGGTTTAGCTAAAGTAGCAACTACAACACCCACAGCAACCAACAAATCACTGCAGAAACGCAGCTGCATCAGCGCTTACCAAACGCTTGCGCCGCCTTCAAAAGTTTTGGTCAAAAACGGAAGCTAGAAAGCCGATTCGTAGATAGCACGCGCGTCTTCCAAGGTGATTTTCTTGAATCCCCCGAATGCTTCGCCCTTGTTGGCCTTAAGAGTGACAAGGAAGGCGTCAACGTTTTCGAGCTTCAGACCAAACTCGCCCAGTTTGGTGGGCATGCCCAATTCGGCAAAAAATGCCTGCAGTTTATCGATAGCAGCCGTAACTGCATCTACCACGGCTTCTTCTGTTTCGTCTACCGGCTCAATGCCAAATACCAAATCGGCAAACGCAAGGAAGCGGCTGGGGTCTTCGCGCCACACGAAACGCATCCACGCGGGCATCATAACGGCCAAACCAGCACCATGGGTAATTGAAGTGTCAAATGCAGACAGCTGATGTTCCAGGGCATGGCTTTCCCACCCGCCGGCACGGCTC
>URJE01000009.1 GCA_900547965.1 uncultured Eggerthella sp.
AGGGGTCATCCCCGGCGGCTCGCGTGGCCGCGCAGCCTGCCGCATTCAATTCCATCATCGAATCAATAACGGGCCTCGTTTCGGCTTCGGTGATCTGATCGATTTTTACTGCAGCGCTCATGATGCCGGTACCCAAGGGTTTGGTGAGATACAGGACGTCACCGGGGCAGGCTCCTTCGTTGCGCACAATAGCATCGGGGGCAACCGTACCGAATACCGAGAGGCCATACTTTGGTTCAGTGTCGTCGATGGTGTGGCCACCGGAAACGAAGGCCCCCGCTTCCGCTACGGCATCCGCTCCACCTTGGAGGATAGCCGCTGCGACATCGGTTCCAAGCGAGCAATCGAGCGCCAGCAAGTTCAGGGCAACATGAGGCTGAGCGCCCATGGCGAATACGTCCGAGAGGGCATTGGCTGCCGCAACGCGTCCAAATTCGTAAGGATCATCTACCACGGGAGTGAAGAAGTCGACAGTGAGCACAGCCGCCAAACTGTCATTGAGCTGCCAAACGGCGCAATCGTCGCTGGTTTCGAATCCAAGCAATAGGTTGCTAGCTGCGGGTGGTGCACCTGCAGGATGGAGGGAAGAAAGTATTTCCTTGAGATCGCCCGGACCCCACTTTGCAGCTCAACCGCCTTTTGAAGTTAGCTGCGTGAGGCGTATGCGCTCTTCTTTCTCGCTCATGTTCCCTCCTTATGACGGTATTCCAGTATATCAGGTCAAGCGATTCGGGATTATTCTTCCATGACGCAAACGTTGGCTTTTACCTGGTATTTTGAGTTATTTTCAGTTGAGAATGATTTAAAAAATATAACCGTTTATCGAGATTTTGCAGAATCGCGTCTTTTTTCGAGATGGTCGATCCTAGGAGCTCCGATACGATACGCCTGTAGAGCCCTGCCCAAACGGCAGGGAAGGATAGCAATCGAAAGGAGTGGGAAATGGAGCTGTCGCGCAGAAGCTTCTTCAAGGCTGCCGGTGCCGCATTCGCAACCAGCATGGCCTTCGAGTTTATGCAGCCTTCACCGGCTTTGGCAGTGGAATCCTCCTCCGAGTGGAAGCTCGTTAACACCGAAGAGTACACGAACATCTGCTGCTACTGCGCAGGTGGTTGTGGTTCCCTTTGCTCGGTGCGTGATGGTGAGCTCATCAACTTGGAAGGCGATCCCGATCATCCCATCAATCAGGGTGGTTTGTGCCCCAAGGGTGCAACGATGTTCCAGCTGCGTAACGTCGTAAACCCCGAAACCCATGAAATCGAAAAGAGCAAGGTTCGTCAGACCAAGCCATTGGTTCGCCGTCCTTTCTCGAAGAAGTGGGAGCCCATTACGTGGGAACAGGCAATTCAGGAAATTGCCCGCAAAACCAAGGAAACCCGTGATGCTGGTTTCGTCGAAACTGAAGAAGTTAAGGGAAAGACCCTTACCGTGAACCGCTGCGAAAGCATTGCCAGCTTGGGCGGTTCTCAGCAGAACTCCGAAGAAGAGTACCTCATCCTTAAGATGATGAGAGCGCTTGGTATCGTGGCAATCGATAACCAAGCCCGTGTTTGACACGGCCCCACCGTCGCCGGTCTGGCGGCATCATTTGGTCGCGGCTCAATGACTACTCATTGGTGCGACATGCAAAACACCGATGTCATTATGAACATCGGATCCAATTCTGTTGAAAACCACCCCGTTAGCGCCAAGTGGCTACATAAAGCTCACGATAAGGGCGCAAAGTGGATGGTTGTCGACCCCCGCTATACTCGTACTGCAGAGCAGGCAGACATCTATTGCCCCATCCGCAGCGGCACGGATATCGCGTTCTATGGCGGTCTGTACAAGTACATCATCGATAACCTGATCGAGCCTGGCTTGGCGGAGTACACCCGTACGGGCAAGAACCCCGATAACTACAACTTCGAATACCTGATCAACTACACCAACGCTTCCTACATTCTTATGGAGGAATTCGAATTCGACCCCGAAACGGGTCTGTTCAGCGGTTGGGATGCTGAAAAGGAAACCTACGACGCTCATTCTTGGCATTACGAGACCGACCACGAGGAGCCTTGGGATACCTCCGAATCTGGTGCGTATGCATGGTCGGTAAAGCCTGGCGTACCTGGGTTTGACAAGCCGGTTCTTACCGTTCCCAAGAAGGATGCCACGCTTCAGCATGAGCGCTGCGTATACCAGAAGTTCAAGGAACATTACTCTCGCTACGACATGGATACCGTTTGCCGTGTATGCGGCATGGACAAAGAAGACCTCGAGTTGGTGTACTCCACTTGGGCAACCTCTTGTGCTCCTGGCAAGGCGGGTACCATTCTGTATGCACTGGGCCAGACCCAGCACACCTATGGCGCTCAGAATACTCGTTCTATGTCGGTTCTCCAGTTGCTCTCTGGCAACATCGGTGTTCCTGGCGGCGGCGTCTGCGCATTGCGCGGCGAGCCCAATGTTCAGGGCGCAACCGACATGGGCATGCTGGTAAACGAGCAGCCTGCATACTTGAAGTGGTCGAACACCACTGATCGCGATACTTTGGCCCACTGGCTTTCCAGCCAGACCTATTCCGATGGCTATTACACCAATAAGCCTAAGTTCATGGTGAGCCAGCTGAAGGAATGGTATGGCGAAAACGCAACCGTGGAAAACGATTACGGTTACGATTGGTGGCCAAAGGTTCCCAGCCACGATGGCTCGGACTGGTCCGAGATGTCCTCCTTCGAGAAGATGAAGGAAGGTACCATGAAGGGCTACTACGCATGGGGCATGAACCCCTGCCACAGTGCGCCCAACTCCGGTAACGTTCGTCGCTCTATGGCAAACTGCGATTGGGTTGTAGTTGTTGACCAGGTAATCACCGAAACCGCTTCCTTCTGGGATGCGCCCGACATGAACGCCGAGGAAATCGGCACCACGTGCTACTTCCTGCCTTGTGCTCTTATTTATGAAAAGCCGGGTACCATCCTCAACTCCGGTCGCTGGATTCAGTGGCGTCAGCAGGCAGTTGAGCCTTGGGACGAGGCAAAGCCCGACTACGAGATCTGTGATCTCCTGTGGAGGGAAATCTGCCGCCTGTACAAGGAAGAGGGCGGCGCTAACCCCGATCCTATTCTGAAGATGAAGTGGGACTACTATGTTGATGGCAAGATCGATCCCCGTCCTGTTGCTTGGGCTCTGAATGGCTACAAGCTGGAAGGCTCCGATTGGTCTCAGGGCTTTGAATCGAACGCAGACGGCGCAACGCTCGCAAAGGGCAGCATCAACCTGCTTCCTGGTTATGCGAAGTTGGAGGCTGACGGTTCTACTGCATGCGGTATGTGGATCTACTCCGGCTTCTATGCCAACAACGATGCTCCGCTTTCTGCTGAAAGCCAGCCCGTTTACAAGCGCAACAACGTGGACACTTCAGGTTTGGGTCTGTACTCCGACTGGGCTTACGCTTGGCCGAACAACCGCCGCGTCATCTACAACCGCGCTTCTGCAGACCTTCAGGGTCAGCCTTGGGCGGAAGACAAGGCGTTGGTCAAGTGGGACTTGAACGAAAAGAAGTGGGTAACTGGCTATAAGGCAGGCATGGATATCCCCGACTTTGCAGCTACCAAGGCTCTGCCCGACGGCACCACCCAGCAGATCGAGCCCAACAACAAGGCGTTCTTCATGCTGTGGGAGCAAAACGGCCGACTTGAAAGCTACGGCATGGTGGATGGCCCGCTGCCCGAGCATTACGAGCCCTTCGAAACCCCGCTTTCCGAGAATTTGCTCAATGGCCGCTTGAACAGCCCCTGTTATCTGGGCCGTCCCGACGATGAGGGCAAGAAGGGTCTTGGAACCAAGTACTCCGACGAGTCCACGCGTCGTGCAACGGCAGACGAGTTCCCCTATGTTGCCACTACGTACTCTGTTACGGAACATTGGCAGACGGGTGCTCAGACGCGCGCTTGCCCGGCACTTGTTGAGGCTATGCCTGGTGACATGATTGAGCTTTCGCCTGCTTTGGCGAAGGAGAAGGGCATCCAGACCGGCGACGATGTTCGTGTTTGGAACCGTCGTGCTTCTGTCGTGGTTACGGCAGTGGTTACGCCCCGTATCCGTCCGCTTACCGTCAATGGCAAGACCCAGCATTTGGTTGGCATGACCCACCACTATAGCTGGAGCAAGCTCTTCGGCCTTACTACTCATGGTGCGGTAAACGATTTGACGCCGAACGTCGGCGACCCGAATAGCCAGACGCCCGAATACAAAGCGTTCCTGGTTAACATCGAGAAGACTACGGTTTAGGAGGAGGTGACCCTAGATGACTGAAATGGCTATTTTGTTCGATTCGTCTCGCTGCACTGGCTGCAGGGGTTGCCAGGTTGCCTGCAAGTGCTGGAATGACTTGCCTAGTGAGCCCACCGCGGAAAATCCTTATGATTCCGTGAATTGGGACGGTAAGTTCACCCATCCTGCCGACCTTAATTCCTGTACCCGCTTGATTATGACGTTCGAAGACTTTGAGGACGAGAAATCCCAGAAGCGCGTTGGCTGGGCGTTTGGTCGCCGCGCTTGTCAGCATTGCACCAATGCGGGCTGTGTAAACATGTGTCCCGCAGGTGCGCTGTATAAGGACGAGGAGACCGGTATGGTCACCTACGACCAGGACAAGTGCATTGGTTGCCAGAACTGCTCGGCAGCTTGCCCATACGATGTTCCTCGCTACGAGGACCGTGGCGGCAAGACCGTTATCAACAAATGCTCGGGCTGCGTCGATCGTATTGCCCAGGGTATGATGCCGGCATGTGTTACCACCTGCCAGCCTGGCGCCCTGCAGTTCGGCACGCGCGAGGAAATGATTGCGCTTGCAAACGAGCGCTTGCAGCTGTTGCGTGACCGTGGATACGAGGATGCTTGCATCTACGGCGAAAACGAGATGGACGGCCTGCACGTTATTCAGGTCTTGAAGCACGGCATGAAGCCCCATGGCGCAGTGGAGAATCCGCAGATTCCTCCTGCAGCCTTCCTCTCGGGCATCATGAAGCCCGTCACCGCTGTTGGCGCTGGCGCTACGGTTCTTGGCCTTGCTGCAATGTTCGGCCTTGCTGCTGGCTACAAGCGCGATACGCTGGTTTACAACGACGGCACCGGCGATACCATCAGCCTGGAAACGGGCGAGGTAACCAAGCAGGGCAACGGTCCTGATGAACGTACCGTGATGGAGGCCATTACCGAGAACCTTCCCATTGGCAAGAAAGGGGGCGACGATCATGAGTAAGCATGCTGAGTTCGACATCACGCCTGAAGAGCAGGCTGAAAATGAAGCGTTCCTGCGCGGACGCGAAGTTGCTGGTGAACGCTATATCAAGCGTCACTCCAAGCAGGCTCGTTGGACGCATGGCATCACCGTTAGCTGCTGTATGTGGTTGATGCTCTCTGGCGCTTTCGTGTTTGCGCCTCCTCTGGCCGCCATGGTGGGTCCGGATGTGGTCTTCGCATTCCGTATGAGCCATCGTATCCTCGGCGTTGTGTTCGTATTGGTTCCCATCATCAGCGCCATTATGGCACCAGCTGGTGTGAAGCACATTATCCACAACAACATTTGCCATTGGACGGAAGACGACAAGAAGTGGATGATTCTGTTCCTGCCGTACCTGTTTATGGCCAAGTGGATTCACATGCCCGACCAGGACGAGCAGAAGTCTGGTCAGCGTGTGGCTGACGGCGCTTTGTTGATTTCCGGCATCATCATGGGTATTACGGGCGTGCTGCTCCTTCTGAACTCGACGATCTTGCCTATGGGCACGGGAGCGCATTCGTGGCTGCTGTTCTTCCACGACCTGTTCTTCTGCATCATGCTCATTTTCGCCCTTGCTCATATCTTCTTGGGCGCAGGCATCTTCCAGCCGTATCGCGGCATGTGGAAGGTAATGTGGAAAGACGGTCTGATCTCCGAATCCGATGCGTTGTACCACTGGGGCCATTGGGCACGTGATGTCCTTAAGACCGACAACAACGTTATCCGCAAGAAGGACGACGAAAAATAGCGGTTGTACATGGCCAATTAAAGATGCCGTTCCTCCTTTTGGTGGGGCGGCATCTTTCTGCCAAGCTGTACCATTCAGGAGCAATTTCTTGTTCCGTGTGCAGCGGAGATAGAGGCAAGTACCTATCCGGAAGCAACAAGGGGATGTGGAATGAACCTTAAGTTTATTGATCGTGTAATCAAGGCAAATGAGGGCACTTTTTCCGAGGAAGACGTCAATCGTCTAAAGTACTTTTATGGCTTATGGGACGATATGGATCGCTGGTCGAAAGGCCCAACTACCGCCGAAAAGCACTATGCGGTTCCGTCGGCTGAGGAGTTGGAAGAAGCTTGGATGGCCGATCGCCCTGTGTTCTCGTTCGCCCCTCCGAAAATCCAGAAAAGTCGTTTTGCGGCGATATGCTATAGCCTTCGTGAATACGTTTGTGACGAGGGGGGATTGAGCGAAGAAGACGCCAAGGCGCTTCGTGAAGTCAATTTCCGTTCGTTGGTTGAGCAGGAAGATATGGAGCTTGCGGCAAGCGACCCCGAGGCATTTATTGGGGGATTGCTTTCCAGTGCTTATGAGCAGGAAATTCCCCCTGCCGCAGCTCATATGGTTGCTATGGTTGGCATGATGGCCTTGCGTGTTGATTTGGAGCTCGTGGCAAAAACTGTGGTAAAAGAGCAGCGCAAGATCAACAAAATGAACCATAATCCGCTTGCTTGCCCCGTGTGTGGAAGCGCACCCGCATTGGCTAAAGTTGGCGGTGAAAGCCCCACTGACGGTCGTGGCAGAACCTTATATTGCCAGCAATGTGGAACCGAATGGGCGTTCGAGCGCATTCGCTGTGCCCGTTGCGGTTCGCAGAACCCTCAGCATCTTCATTACTTCAACGTTGAGGGCGATGATGCCCATCGCATCCATAAGTGCGACGAATGCAACGGCTATATTCGTACGGTGTTTGTCGAGGATGCTTTGCGCCCGTTCTCTTACGAGGTCGAGGAAGTAGTAACCGCAAAGCTTGATGCTATTGCCCGTGACCCAAAGTTCCAGACGCAAGAGTAGCATTGAAGCATAGACTTGAAGGCGACCATGAAGGTCGCCTTTTTTTGTTTGTCGGTAATTGGAGGACTGTGTTGATCAACCTGGCCGAAGAATGGCGAAAGCTCGATGGGCGCCGTCGCAAGCCTGACTCCCAAGAGCATTGGGACGAGCGCGCAAAATCGTTTTCATTCAAAGACACCCCCGATGCTTACCTGCAATCATTTATCTCGAAAGCTGGCATTACTGGCGAAGAAACCGTGCTTGATATGGGGTGTGGGACAGGTTCGCTTGCCGTTGCCCTTGCCTCTTTGGGCTGTTCGGTTGTTGCTGCCGATTTCAGCAAAGGGATGCTTGATCGACTGTGTTCGAAAGCTGCAGAGAAGGGAATGCTTCGGGAAGGGGGAGCATCTGAGCATGGTTCGGACGACTCTCCTGCTGGCGATGTTGGAGCATGTCCCTTGGAAGTTCAGGCAGGGAAGATCTTTCCTCTTCGCATGAGCTGGGAAGAGGATTGGACGAATTATGGCTTAGAGGAGGGCTCAGTCGATGTGGCAGTCGCATCGCGTTCGGTGATCACCCACGATTTGGAGGATTCGCTGCAGAAGCTTTCCGCCGTTGCTCGCGAAAGAGTATGCGTAACCGTCGGCACTGGCGTTTCTCCTCGTGTCGATATCCGTGTAGCCCATGCGATGGGTTTGGAGCTTGAGCGACACAATGATGCCTTGTTCGTGTTCGGCATTGCCTCCGACTTAGGCTATGAGCCCACCGTTTCTTACATCCATTCACCCAGAGCTAAGTCTTATATTTCGCCTGATGAGGCATATTATTCTATGTTGAGAACAAGAGACTACCTTGCCGATACGGCTGATCAGGTCAGCGTTGAGGAAAGTGCTTGCCGTTTACGCAATTTCCTCGCTGACCATTTGGTTGAAATCGAGGAAGACGGCACTAAGCGTTGGACGCTTGACCAGCCACGAGTTGTTCCCTGGGCGTTCATCAGTTGGGATGTGCGTGTCTGATTTCGCTTGTAGCCGGTGCTTCGGTGGGATCCCTCTATTCCGGGGAAGAGGGGTTGTTTGACCTAAAGCGGCCGAGATTATTGGTCGAATTAGCAATGAAACGCAGAAAGGATACTGCATGAGGTCGTTTGAGGAAGATCTGAGCCGTGCGATTGCTTTCCATGGTCATTTGTGCGGTGGTCAAATAACGGGTGTGCGTATGGCGCGTTATGCGTTGAAGCATTTTGGCATTGAGGACCCCGATCATTACCGCGATCTGATCGTCTATGTAGAATGCGATCGTTGTCTTACGGATGCAATCATGGTGGTAACCGGGTGCCATCCCGGCAAACGCCGCATGAAGGTGATGGATTTCGGCAAGCAGGCCGCCACGTTCTACGACTTGAATCGCAACGAGGCGATTCGATTGGTGAATGTGAGCGAAAAGTGCCCAAAGGGAGAAGACGCAAAAGCGTGGTTCGCTTCACGTACCGACGAAGATTTGTTCAGCGTCCAGAAGGTCGCGGTTAACTACACAAACCTCGATGCTCCGGGAAAGTCCCATTTCCATGAGGTTTGCGCAGTTTGCGGCGAAGAGGTTACCGATGGCCGTGAGGTCAATACGGGCTGCGGAAAGGTGATTTGTAGAAGCTGCGCCGGGCAGTCATATTACGAAGTGCTGTAGCCTTAGAGGAATGGACCGTTCTGTGCTCCCCAGCGCAGGGCTGTGACAATCGCGGGCTGTTGTGGCCAGAGATCTTTCCCTATTTCCTTTTGAAATCCCCTAACGAAAGGATTCTTATGAACCCCAATGAAATGATGAGCGTCGAAGAAGCACTTGATTGCGTGCTTTCTCATGTTGAGTCTCTTGAAGTTGAAACCGTTTCGTTGCTCGATGCGGTTGGGCGCGTTGTTGCTGAAGATTTGGTAAGTGACTGCGACATTACCCCGTTTGACCATGCGGCAATGGATGGTTTTGCGGTTCGTGTGGCCGATCTGGCGAACGCATCTGAGGACTTGCCCGTATCACTGCAGGTGGTGGGGGAAGTTCCCGCCGGGTCTGTCTTCGGTGGGGGAATTGGCTTCGGAGAAGCTGTGCGGATTATGACGGGCGCTCCTGTGCCGGATGGCGCAGATGCGGTAGTGAAATACGAAATCGTCGATTACCTTGATGGTGACGGAAGACAGGGGAGTGCTGTTTCGTTCTCTCAGCCAGCGGCGCCTTTCGAAAACATCCGCGCCAAAGGTGAAGAGATAGCACAGGGAGAGGTTGCTATCCGTGCAGGTGAGGTGGTAAGTGCTGCTGGAGTCGGGTTCTTAGCAAGCTGCGGCGTTACGGCAGTTCCGGTGTATCGTCGTCCACGTGTTGCCATTATCCCCATCGGCTCTGAACTGCTGACTCCAGAAGAGCCATTCCGTCCTGGCTGCATTCGCGACAGCAATTCATATGCCATGGCGGCATGCGTTGCCCAAGCTGGGGGTATTCCTGCTCAGCTGATGATCGTCCCCGACAAGGAAGAGTGTTTAGCGCGTTCTATTAAGCTTGCTGCCGAAGATTACGATTTCATTATCACGACTGGCGGGGCCTCCAACGGCGATTACGATTTCATCAAACCCGTAGTTGAGGATTTGGGCGAGCTTTACATGACATTGGTGAACATGCGCCCTGGTAAGGCGCAGACTTTTGGCATAGTGGATGGCACGCCGGTGTTTGGCTTGCCGGGAAATCCTGCGGCAGCTTATTGCGGTTTTGAGGTTTTGATCCGCCAGGCGTTGCGCAAGATGCAGGGTTATTCTTCCGTTGGTCGCCCGTCGGTTAAGGCTCGTTTGGTGGGTGATCGCAAAAAGCGCGATCCGCGTCGCATCTATTTGCGTGCCTCGCTCTCCCGAAATGGGGAGGGCGTTCTTTGCGTGGTTCCGGCCAAGAACCAGAGTTCGGGTTTGTTCAGCACTCTTCACCGAGCCAATTGCCTAGCAATACTCCCGGTAGGCACCGACCAAAACCCTGTGCCCGACGGTACGCTTATCGATTGCGTATTGCTTGATGTTGAGGAAGGAACGGTGCTGTAGATGATTACGTTTGCGGTTATTACCTGCTCTGATACACGCAGTGAAAAGGAAGACACTGCTGGCGCGCTGCTTCAGGAACTCATCGCCGGCAAGGGGTGGCAGTGCGCTGTGTATAACGTGGTTAAAGACGAGCGCCCCGAAATAGCTGCCGCCATTGTTCGCGCGGCAGACGAGAACAAGGTTGATGTGGTGCTCACGTGCGGCGGTACGGGCTTGAGCCTAAGGGATGTTACCCCCGAGGCTACGCGCGATGTGTGCGAGCGGGAGGTGCCTGGCATCGCCGAGGGCATGAGGGCGCACAGCCTTGCCATCACGCCTCGCGCTATGCTTTCACGTGCATTGTGCATGCAGCGCGGCACCACACTAGTGATCAATTTGCCAGGAAGCAAAAAAGCCGCCCAGGAAAACTGGGACGGCATTGTTGAGGTTTTACCCCATGCTGTTTCTATGATGCATGGCGGCGGGCATTAATTTCCTCTAGGCCCTATTCCATGTGCCGGTTTTGCCACCTTCTTTATGAAGCAGGCGAACCATATCGATCTCCATTCCGCGATCGATTGCTTTGCACATGTCGTATACGGTTAGGCCTGCTACGCTTACTGCGGTTAGCGCTTCCATTTCCACACCGGTTTTGCCGACGAGCGAGCAAGTTGCTGTTAGCTGGATGCCGCAGCGGCCGTCTTCGCGTTCTTCGGCGTGTTGGGGTGCGCACTTTACCTCAACCTTGGTAAGAGCCAGCGGATGGCAGAGGGGTATAAGGTTGCTGGTTTGCTTGGCTGCCATAATGCCAGCTATGCGTGCAGCTGCTAGCACATCGCCTTTTTTTGCGCTGCCGCTTTCGATAACCGCAAGGGTTTCGGGCTGCATAGCAACGAAGCCTTCCGCGATGGCGGTACGCTTGGTTTCTGCCTTGGCGGAAACATCCACCATGCGGGCATCGCCTTCGGCGTCGATATGGGTAAGCTGTTGGGTCATGGTGCCTCCTGGGCTTTGGGGTATTCAATTGGGGGCCGACCCCTTTTGAATGGACTAGATAAGTTAGGTTAAGCCACCAAGGCTCCCATTCAAAAGAGGTCTGTCCCCAATTGAATGGGAGCCTTGGCTTTCGTGTTGGGTTATCCGCCGACTTGGCTCATCATGCGACGAGTTCCTACGCGATGTTCGTGGCCGCTCGGTTTATGGGACAATGCTGCCTTGAATACCGAAAGTACCTCTTCTTCATCGCCTTTTCGAAGCGCACTGCGAATATCGTATTCAGTGTCACTGAATAAACAGGGTTTGATCTTGCCGTCGGCGGTAAGGCGCAAGCGGTTGCAGCTTGCGCAGAAGTGGTTCGAAATCGCCGATATCACGCCGACGGTTCCTTGGGCGCCGGGAAGGCGATAATACTGCGCCGGCCCCCAACCGTCAGGTGTGGCCATGGTGGGCTGCAGGCTTCCCAGGCCGATGGACTGCGCTTGCATGCTTATGGTCTCGATAATCTCCTTTGCGGGGACAACGTCATCTAGCCCCCATCCGCAACCACCGCAGTCTTCTCCGCTTCCGATAGGCATGTATTCGATGAAGCGAACATGCAAGGGGGCATCTACTGTTAAGCGGGCAAAAGAAAGAAGATCCTGGTTCAAGCTGCGAACGACAACCGTATTGAGCTTGACGGGGGAAAGGCCCGATGAAAGAGCTGCCTCTACGCCTTTGAGGGCATCGTTCAGGTTGCCTCGTCTGGTGATGAAGCGATACTGCTCCGCATTAAGCGTGTCTAACGATATATTCACACGGGAAAGGCCCGCTGCTTTTAAATCGGTAGCCATATTGGGCAGGAGTATCGCATTGGTGGTCAGCGCAACGCTTTCGATGTCAGGGGTTTGGGCGGTTCGTTCAATGAGACCTAGGAGTCCTTTGCGAACGGTTGGTTCGCCGCCGGTGAAGCGGATATGCTTGATTCCGAGCCGCGATGCGCACTCGATTGCTTTATGGACCTCTTCGAGGGTAAGGATGCTTTCGTGGGGGATGCTCTTAACGCCATGCTCGGGCATGCAGTAGATGCAACGCAAATTACAGCGGTCGGTAAGCGATATGCGCAGGTAGTCGATTTGTCTTCCCTGACCATCTTTCATGGCGTCTCCTTTCGGGCGATAGTGGATGTGTGGGTTGAGCCGTTGAGTGCAATTGATTGGCGCGGCTACTTGGATACGAGGTAAACCTTATCGGAAGGGATGCGGATCAGAAGCACTTCGTCTTTGACTGGTAGCTTTTCCTCGGGCACCTTCAATTTGTCGACGCGCCAGAACAGGTGCTGTTCAAGGTATTTCATCTCGTTATCGGTCTGATCAATCATTTTGTCGGCGCCTGGTTCACGGTCAAGGAATTCTAGCAGTGCCGAGCGATCGAAGCGTGAGTCGCTTGTTCGAACAACGCGAACGCGATAGGTATTTCGTCCTTGCTTTTCCGCGCGTTCCAGAAAGAATGCTCGGACTCCCATGCATGTTAGATTCTCTTGAACGGGCTTGTCGGTTTCGACTTCGATGCCCCAAGCGGGCAGGAATACTCGATGATCGTTAATCCGATGGGCGGGGGTGGCATTTTTGCAGCCTGATAACTTAATGCTTGCGGCCGATTGGGGATTGTTGACGAGGCTGGTGCCCGTGCTTACCTCCATCACATGCCCTTTTTCGATTACGGCAATGCGATCACAGAAGCGCAGTGCCTCATCGATATCGTGGCTAACGTACAGAATCGTTCCATGAAAGGTTTCGAACAACCCAGCAAGGTTTTGCTCCAGCACTCCTTTTAGGTGTGCGTCAAGGGCGGAAAAAGGCTCATCGAGCATAAGGATGTCTGGTTTTGCCGCTAGCATTCGAGCCAACGCAACGCGTTGTTGCTGTCCTCCTGAAAGCTGCGAAGGGTATCGCTTGCCGAAGCCCTCTAAGCCGAAACGCTTCAGCTCGGCGTTAACCTGAGCTTCCCGTTCTTCTTTGGGCAGCTTTCGGTCGATTCCCGCCGCAACGTTTTCCGCCACGGTTAAGTTGGGGAATAGCATGTAGTTTTGGAACAACAGGGCGGTTTTACGTTCTTGAGGGGAAAGGTTCACGGTTGGGCGTTTTCCTGCCTCCCGTTCAAAGAACGTTTTTCCGTTTACCACGATCTTTCCCTCATCGGGTGTTTCGATGCCTGCAATGCACCTCATGGTAAGGCTTTTCCCACAGCCCGATTCGCCCAGCCAGCCAAGGGTTTCGTTGCCTGCTTCTATATTCACGTCAAGCGTAAATGCGGGGAAGTGCTTTTTTATGGATATGGAAAGGCTCATTCTTCTGCCCTCTTGCGATATTTAGTAGTGCGATTACTCCACAGGTTGATGAACAGGATCACTATGAAGCTGAATCCAATAACGATCGCGGTCCAGAACCATGCAACGCCGTCGTTTCCGTTCATCCATTCGAAGTAGATGGCGATGGGAATGGTGCGTGTGATGCCCAGGTAGTTACCGGCCAAGAACAGCGTTGCGCCGAACTCGCCGAGAGCACGCGCGAATGCGAGCACGGTTCCTGCGGCAATGCTGCTCCAGGAAAGGGGGAGCATCAATCTCAGGAAGATACGCGTGTTGCTCCAGCCTAAGGTGCGGGCAGCATCGAGCATGTTGGTGTCGAGGTTTTCAAAGGCGCCCAGTGCGCTTCGGTACATCAAGGGGAATGCGACCACTACAGCGGCAATAACCGTTGCGGGCCAGCTGAAGATAAGGGGAAATCCGATGTCGATAAAGAAGCTGCCGAAGGCGGTATTCCTGCCGCATAAGTACAGCAGGATAAAGCCGCATACGGTCGGGGGGAGTACCATGGGGATGGTGAATATGCTGTCGGCAATGTTCTTTGCTCTTTGTGAAAGATGAAGACACCAATATGCAGCTAGCAAGCCAAGAATGAAGATGAAAACGATGGCAACGCCGGTAGTTTTAAGGGTTACCCACAGGGGGCTCCAGTCGAGTTCTGAGAGGAATTTGCCCACTGCGGCAATCCCGGTAGCCTCTTCGTTCACGATAACTTCATTTGCGGGTGCCAGTCGACCGAAGTCGGCGAAGGAAGGTTTGAAGTAGTTTGGGTTATCGCTGTCGGTGGGGTCGGAGCCATCGGTGCCTATAACACTGGCATACACATTTCCATTTATTTCTTGATCGAACGAGAAACGGATGTTGTGGATTTCGTAGGTTGGGTTGCTCGTGAAATACCAGGTGCCGATTTGGGAAAGAGGGGTAGAGCCTGCTGCTGTTTCATCGTCGAGCGCACAGAGATAGTCTTTAAGTAAGGCCTTATCATTTTCGTCGTCGATGTCGATGCCAAGAGTCTGTGCTGCTTGGGCGGGAATGTAAGCGACCGCATAGGAATCAGAGGCGATGAGCTGAAAGAATGTGCCTGCCTCACTTCCCACCAAATACGAGTAACCGTAATATGTTCCATCAATAGCTCGATTCGACCCCTTTTGAGCACGCGTGAAATCGCAGATTGCGTAGGAAGTGCCCTCAATTGATGCGCTGGTTGCATCTTCCGATACGCTAACTTTTACCGATTCTCCGTTCCCAGGAGAAGAAGCCTGGGAATTGGTGGTTTTGGGTGTTTGGGGAGTGTCGGCATCGCCTAAAGATTCATCGGCAAATGCCCAACAGGGGAGCAACGCCGTCATCAAAACCAGTATCAGCATGAATAAGCAGGTGGCATGCGTTATGCATCGTTTTGCATTCATGGGAGATCCTCATCTGAAAAGGTAGCGTATCGAAAAATGGGAGATGGGCGTTGCTGCGCGCCCATCTCCGAAAAGTAGTGAAGTTGAAGTGGTTGTCTGCGGCTTATGCGAGCTCAAAGCCCCACTTCTGCCAGATTGCCTGAGCTTTTTCGCTGTTCATGCACCAGTCGAGGAATTCCTTGGTGGCGTCAACGTTCTTACAATCCTTGGTGATAGCGCCAGGGTACACGATGTTCTTGTGAGTGTCTCCAGGCACGGTGCCAACGATCTCTACGCCGCCGAAGCGATATACATCAGAGGTGTATACGAAGGCAATATCGACATCGCCAGACTGAGCATGCTTGCAAACGTTGCCAACAGAGGTATCGGTTACAACCTTGTAGTCGGAGCCGTAAGAACCGCCCTTACCGGAGATTTCCTTGCCGGTTTTGCCTGCGTCATCACCAGCGGGGGTGTAAACGCCAACGGTGGAAAGGGACTGTGCTGCGTAGTTGCCTGCGGGAACCGAGTCGTCGCCAACGCAGATGGAATACTTGCCGGCGGCAATGTCCTCAAGCGTTACGTTGGAGAGGCCGGAGCCTTCCTTGGAAACCATAACCAGATCATTCTTGAACAGGTCAACGCGAGTTCCCTCGTCAACATAACCTTCCTTGACGGCGGTATCCATGGAGCCCTTGGATGCGGAGATCAAAAGATCGGCATAGGATCCTGCACCAAGCATCTCATTCAGCTCGCCGGAAGCTTTGTACTGGGTGTCGGCGAAGGATACGTTGCCGTGACCATCTTCGATATAGGCCTGCTGGGCTTCTTCCATTGCCTTCGAAAGAGAGTTGGCAGCAAATACCTGAAGCTGAACGTCTTCTTTCTTTCCCTCCTGTTGGCAGCCCGTAAGAGCAACGGCAACTAACGCACAGCAAGCGAAAGCCGCAAACGCGGTGGCGAGTTTTTTCGCCTTTTGGGTGACAGTCATGGGGAGTCCTTTCAACTCGGGGCGTGGTTTTATCCTTTCGCGAGAATAAATGCAAAATCCCTTGTTTGGTTTGGGAAAATAAGCGAAACGATTGTGACGTGTCGATTTCGAGAGGTAAACGGTATGCGCAGCGACGAAGTATCGGCAGACATCAAAGTTTTCATAAGCTCAAAGGGCCAAGCGGACCATAGTCCTGGGCTTGGCCTTGGTGTTGTGGAATTGTGCGAGCGAGTTGAACGGTTGGGTTCCCTGAACAAAGCTGCGGCCGATATGGGCATGGCCTACAGTAAGGCATGGCGCATTATCAAGCAGGCGGAAGATGGTCTTGACGTGGCTTTATTCCTTCGTCAAGGCGCTCGTGGTTCTTGTTTGACCGAAGAAGCCAAAGCGCTGATCGAGCTGTTCCGCAAAGTGGAGCGTGAAACGAAGGCCTGCGCCAATCGGGTGCTTCGCGAGTCTTTGGACGATTTGGTCGACAAAGGAATTCTTTCCCATGCTTCGGCCCCTGATTTGGAAAAGAAAGCCACACCTGAACTTATTGCTCAGGTGCGTGCGTTGGGGCTTTAGGTGCCCCTCTTCATTATTCATTTAGCTGATAGTTAAATACGGTGAAATTACCAGGTAACCGTTTACCGCTTATTGCCAGCCGCTTGCTGAGGGTCTTTTCGGTAAACGGAAAAGCCGTTTTCTTACTGTATTTGAGTTGGCTTTAAAGGCAGTGCCTAGCTATACATGCGGTATAGGACTTCTGCTTGGGCAAGCTCTTGCGGTGTGTTCACGTTGGCAAAGGGATCAATCGATCCGGGCTTGCGCATGAGCTCGGCGTTGAATTGAGTGCAGTCGATCGAATCGATCAAATCACGCATGCGCTTTGATCCTTGCGAAGTAATGGTCTCCAGAATAGGTTGGCACGTGCTTTTGCGATACACCGCTGCAAAAGGTTCATAATTTCCGTTGTTGAACGGCACCACCGCGTCGCTTCCATTTGCCTGCATTGCAAGAGCCTCGCGGGTAAGGATTTGCGGCGAAAAGGCAATCATGTCGCAAGCAACAACCCCAACGGCATCGTTGGAGCTCGCCTCAATTGCAGTAAGTAGCCCAGGCAGGGCACCTCGTTCTTCCATGACATCGCTGACAAGGCGGAGCTTGGGATGTCGCTCAAGGAGATAACGCAGCTCTGGTTCTTCATTGGTTGTGACGATGAGCTCGTCGGCAAATGAGGCAACTACTTCCAGCATGTGCTCGATTAGAGGGCGTCCCAAAAAGGGGGTCAATGCTTTTGATTGTCCCATACGTTTCGATTCGCCGCCTGCCTGAACGGCAATGGTAAGCGGCGCACGCGTGTATCGCTTTCGCAGAAACGCCGCAATAGCTTCAATGTCTTCGAACCCGAATACCTCAACCGCGGTTTCGCGGGCAATTTGTTCAACGGCTGGCATATTGGTAACGATGGCGGCTGGTGCTGCGGGCCGGTCGGGTGTTTCCTCATCCGACGGTGAGGGTATTGTGCCGCACAAGTGATCGATGAGTGCTTTTGCGGCTATTTGATCTTTCGGGTTTTCTGCTCGAAGCAATTCGATGGTAGGCAATCCTACGCCACGGAACCCTTCTACGAGCACTAAATCGTAGTTCGGCATAAGCTCCAATGCCTCGGAGCAGGATATTTCTTGGGTTAGATCGCATGTGAAGGCCAGGCGTTTGCTCGAAAGGATAGCGGTCGCTTTTGACCCTGCGGCACGATGACGGTATGAGTCTTTTCCTGGAATGTCGATTTCAAAATCGGGGTGTCCGTGGTGTTTCAGGGTGCCGACCGCAAGCCCCTGGCGGGTAAGCTCGGCTATGATTTTTTCCAACAGGGTCGTTTTCCCTGAATTCTGCCTCCCCACGAAGGAAACGGCAGGGCTTGGTCGATAGGGTTTATGGGGTAGCGGTTCGTATAACATGCCGATCCTTGCGTTCGTTTAAAGCCGTTTAGCATGGCAAGTGTAGGGCATCATGTGGGTTTTCGGCATCCACAATATATGAATGGCTTGGGTAGGGGCGTGTAGGTAAGTTCTTTTCGCCGTGAATAAGCATCCGTTAGCCCTGCTGATTCTGCCGAAGGAAGGTTGGGCGGCATGCTTATTGCACGGCTCTCACTACTATTGGAGCGTTAGTTTTGGCGTTCGAGGAGGCATTAATGGCTTGCATCACATCCATCAACCTTTCTGTTCGCAAAGGCGTTCGGAAAACGCCTGTTGGTGATGCTCCTCAAGTTGTCCTTGTCGATGATGGGCTGGAAAACGATGCTCATGCAGGAAAGTGGCACCGTCAGGTTTCGTTTTTGGCAGAAGCATCCATTGCGAAAGCTCGTGATATGGGCTTAGAGGTTGGTCCTGGCGATTTTGCCGAAAACTTTACAACCGAGGGAATCGATCTGCTTGATTTGCCTTTGGGTACGCAACTCCGCTTGGGGAAAAATGTACTGGTGGAAATCAGCCAGATCGGTAAAGTGTGCCATACCCGTTGCGCCATTTACCATTTGGCGGGCGACTGCATCTTTCCCCGCGAGGGCATTTTCGGTGTGGTGCTGCATGGTGGCGTTGTTTCGGCGGGCGACGCCATCGAAGTGGTAAAGCGTGGTGACGGCACGTGCGCACATACTCCACCTGAGGCATTGGCCGAAGTGGAAGCAGCACGAAAGGCAGGCACCCTGTGAGCGGTGAAATGCAAGGCTTTTCTATAAACGAGGGGAAGCAAAGCTCCCATCGCGAAACTTATTTAGACAACGCAGCCACAACCAAACCGCGCCCTGAAGTGGTGCAGGTTATGATGCGGGAACTTCAGAACTACGGCAACGCGTCTTCTATTCATGCGCTGGGCAAGAAGGCAAAGCGCATGCTGGAAGACAGTCGCGCTGTTGTTGCAGCGGCTTTGGGCGCTGAGCCCGACGAGGTTTTTTTCACATCGGGCGGAACCGAATCGAACAACCTTGCCATTCGCGGTTCGGTTATGGCCCGCGGAATCGGCGTAGGCCGAATCATAACTTCTGCTTTGGAGCATCCTTCGGTAACGCGATCGGTGCGCGGTCTTAAGCGAGAGGGCGATTGCTGCGTTTCTTACATCGAAGCCGTTCATGGCAATTTTGACCTAGAAGCATGCGCGCGTTTTCTGCAGGAACCAACAACATTGGTAACGGTAATGGCGGTGCAGAACGAGCTTGGTTATCGGCTTCCTATCCCTGAAATCGTTAAGCTGCGCAATGAATATGCTCCTAATGCATTGGTGCACACCGATGCCGTTCAGGCTTTTGGCAAGATCGATGTCCCCGTACATGAGTGGGGTGTTGATTTGGCTTCCCTTTCCTCTCATAAGATCGGGGGTCCGAAGGGTATCGGTGCATTGTTCGTGAAGCGCGGGACGAATATGTTCACCACGGCTTTTGGGGGTGGGCAAGAACGCGGCCTTCGTTCAGGAACCGAACCTGTCTACCTCGCCGCCGGTTTTGCCGAAGCGGTACGCTGCGCATTTTCCGACAGGCAGGCTGAAGAAATGCGCGTCCGCGAATTGTGGAACCGTTTGCGCTCTCGTGTCAACGCAGAGATTCCAGATGCTGTGATCAATTCCCGGGAAGGTGGATCGCCTTACCTGTTCAATTTCAGCATTCCTGGTATGAAAAACCAGGCGGCTTTGCGCTATTTGAGTGACCACGGCGTCTATGTCTCCAAAGCTTCTGCATGCGAGTCGAATATCAATACCGTTCCAGTTGGCACATGGCGTCATAAGCATCCGCTTTCGCTCCAGGCGGCTGGCATTCCCCTCGCAATGGGCAAGCGCACGCTGCGTGTCAGCTTCGGTTACGATTCATGCGAAGATGACGTCGATCGTTTTGTGGATGCCTTAAAAGCGTATTTGGCTAGCTACTAAGGGATTGCCTATTCGCTCGGGTTGAGGGCGTTCAATGTTAGCTGTTTCTTACGCTTTGTGTTGTTAGCCTGCGGTAACCGAATTCGGTGCTAAGGTGTGGTGAATCGCTCACATAGGTGGGCGATTCTTTTCGCTTTTAAGCGTCTAACCTTGAGTGGCGTTATTTGATGGAAGAAGTTGAGCGTTATGAACAATGGGTCTTATCAGACACCGAGAATGGCGGAAGTGCGTCGTGTTCTGTGGATCGTTCTACTGCTTAATCTGCTGGTTGCGCTTGCGAAGTTCTTCTATGGATTGGCCACCAATTCTCACTCTATGCAGGCCGACGGTATCCACTCGGTGTTCGATTCCATGGGTAATGTGGTTGGCTTGGTTGGGATCACGCTTGCTCTCCGCCCTGCAGATGAGGGCCACCCTTACGGACATTTCAAGTTCGAAACGTATGCGAGCATGGTTATCGGTGTGCTGCTTATAGTTGCCGCGTTTGAAGTTGGATCAAGCGCTATCAGTGCGTTGATTTCGGGTGACCACAATGCTTCCGTTACGGTGGTTTCCTATGTCGTCATGGTGGGCACGCTGTGCATCAACATTGGGGTTACAACCTATGAGCGAAAGGCCGGTAAGCGTTTGAACAGCGACATCTTGCTGGCGGATGCAAGCCATACGCTTTCCGATGCCATGGTTTCCGTTGGCGTCATTATCGGTCTTGCGCTGATCCAGCTCGGCTTCGCCATTGCTGACTCCGTTATGGCCTTAGTTGTCATGGTCGCCATTTTGTATACCGCATTCGACGTGTTCCGCTCGGCTTTTCAGACTCTTTCCGATAAGGCGCGCATCCCCGAAGAAGAAGTTCGCAAGGTCGTGGAAGATATCGCAGGCGTTCGGAATGCGCATCGCATTCGTACGCGTGGCACACAGGGCGATGTTTATGCCGATTTGCATGTGCTGGTTGATCCGAACATGACCGTTGCTGCTTCGCATGAGCTTGCCGATCGTATTGAATCCGAGATCGTCCATAAGTTCCCGCAGGTAAAGGACATCCTTGTCCACATCGAGCCCGATGACGCCTATCATCGAGCGGAGAGTCATGCGGAATAACAGTTCCATTTATGAAAAAAAACGAATCTAGATAGTTGACGCAAAGTGCTGTTCTGGTAATATACAAGCTCGCTGAAGCAGTTCGGCATTTTCGGGCGATTAGCTCAGGGGGAGAGCGCCACCTTGACACGGTGGAGGTCACTGGTTCGATCCCAGTATCGCCCACCACTCGCACACAGGCCAGAGGCTTAAAGCCCTGGCCTGTTTTCGTTTGCACAGCTTTTACTGGGGAAGGGAAGAAGCATGCACACCAACATATCGCTCCAACAGCTTCGTTACATTATCGAAGTCGCTGAATGCGGCTCCATCAACGCAGCTAGCCAGCAGCTGTATGTTTCCCAGCCCACGCTTTCAACCACTATTAAAGACACTGAGCAGGAACTGGGAATTTCCATCTTCAACCGCACGAACCGTGGCATTACCCTCACGAACGAGGGTACTGAGTTCATCGGTTACGCTCGGCAGATCCTGCAGCAGTTTGATTTGTTCGAGGCACGTTATTCCAATTCGAATAGTGCCGCCAAGGGCAGGCTTTGTGTTTCTTCCCAGCATTACGCCTTCTGTGTTCATGCGTTTGTCGATTTGGCCGAGGAGTGCGACGAAGAGGAGTACAACTTTTCCTTGCGTGAGACGCGTACAGCGGAAGTGATCGACGACGTTAAAGAATTCCGCAGCGAGATCGGTGTTTTGTACCTGAGTGAGTTCAATCGTAAGGTACTGACCAAGGCTTTTTCCGACGCAGGGTTGACGTTTACGCCGCTGTTTGAGGCGCACCCGCATGTGTTCGTCGGCTCGAACCATCCTCTTGCTGGTCGAGCAAGCCTGAAGCCCGAAGATTTGGAAGAGTATCCCCGCTATTCGTTCGAGCAGGGTAGTAACAATTCTTTCTTCTTTGCCGAAGAGCCGTTGAGTCATCTGCCTCACAGCCAGAACATTACCTATTACGACCGCGGTACCTTGACCATTCTCCTTAATCGCCACAACGGCTACACCATTTCAACGGGCGTTCTCTCCGGTGAAATGGGGCAGAGCATCTGCTCCATCCCTCTTGAGGTCGATGAAACCATGACTGTTGGTTATCTGTACCATGCCGAACGTCCGTTTTCTCCTTTGGCGCAGCGCTACATTGATAAACTCCGTGCCTACATTGAAGACAACCCCACGGTAACCACGTACTATCCAGTTGATTGATAGGCTTCTCTCTTTTTGCGCGGTTAATGGTCTGGGCTTTCTGTTGGACGGCCGGTAAGGTTTACGGTTGTATAATTACTCCTTTCGCCGATATGAAGCCCTTGATCTTGTTACAGCTAAGATGGGTGCACTGTGCGATGAGTTTGGCGGTAAGGCTGCTGCGTTTGTGTGCTCGCTCCGCCAATGAAGACATCTACATGCTTCAGAAAATGGCACGTACGGCGTTCAAGACGAACAACATCGATAACTGAGCTCGCGTTTGTCATAGCTCTTCGCCCCGTCGGCTTACGAGCTGCATCTCTGAATTTGGATTGAGAAACGAAAGTCCAAGTTCGGGAGGTGCAGTTCGGTTCGGAGTCGGCGGGGCTTTTCGTTTGATGAGCGCCCGCCGAATTGAAAGGGCGGCGGTTGATACTTCTTCTGTTGTCGGCAGGTATGTGGAAATAAATAACGTAGTGTTGCTTATTTGGGTGAGGAGGGGGACAATCGGCAAGGGAACATGACATTTGAAGGGGATGTAGCGTGATCACTGCGTCGGAAAGCAAGAAAGCTAACAGCATCGATATGCTTCATGGCCCCTTGGCTAAGAAAATCGTTCTGTTTTCCATTCCCCTTGCTATTACCAGCATTTTGCAGCAGTTGCTGAACTCTACCGATGCGGTATTTGCCGGTCAGTGGCTGGGCAGTGATGCGTTGGCTGCCGTTGGCGGCGTTGCTCCAATTATCAGTTTATTTGTCGCGGTGTTCGTTGGGCTGTCGGTCGGCGTAAACGTGGTAATCGCGGTCCATATCGGGCACGACGACATCGACAAAATCAGGGGTGCGGTACAGACCTCAGCTGCTGCCGCTGTGGTTTGTTCGCTTGTTTTGGCTGTTGCCGGTGTTCTTTCGACTGATTCCATTCTTGCTGCAGTGAATATGCCTGCTGAGGCGTGGGCTGAGGGAGCACAGTACCTGCATGTTTACTTCATTGGAATTGTTTTCTTGGTTATATATAACTTTGGTTCTGCCGTGCTTCGAGCCAAAGGTGATACGCGTCGCCCCCTATATGCTTTGGCGATTGCCGCGGTGCTTAACATTGCGTTCGATTACGCTGCGGTAGAGTTTCTTGGCTTGGGCGTATTTGGCATTGCGGTAGGTACGGTTATCGCCGATGCCGTGTGTGCAGCTGTTATTGTTTACTTCCTTCTCACTGAAGAGGAATCCTACCGCCTGGAACTTAAGGATTTTAGGGTTGTGGGGATCGACCTCAAAACTCTTATGCACATAGGTCTTCCTGCCGCCTTGCAGGGTGCGGTATTCGCCCTTTCCAACATTATTATCCAGGGTGAGATCAACAACTTTGGAGCCGATGCAACTGCAGGTTCGTCTGCCGCTATGAATTTCGAGTTCTACACCTATTTCTTTGTGAACGCTTTTTCCCAGGCTGCGGTTACCTTTATTGGCCAGAATTATGCGGCAGGTCAGTATGAACGTTGCGACAAGGTCATGAAATTCTGCATGGTGGCGTCGTTTGTTTCTACGCTGGCATTAAGCCTGCTTTTCACTTTGGGCGGCGATCTGTTCCTGGGTATCTTCACCGCTGAAGCGGGAGCACTTTCGTTTGCCTATATTCGTTTGTGGCATGTGGAGCTGTTTGAGTTCATGCCGTGTTCGTATGAGGTTACGGCGAGCGGTATGCGTGGTATGGGTTGGTCGGTGCTGCCCACCATTGTGGTTATCGTAGGTTCGTGCCTTTTGCGCATCGTGTACGTTTTCACGTTGTTCCCGTTAATTCGCTCGTTTGAGAATCTGATGCTTATTTACCCCGTAACGTGGATTGTGACAGGAGCAACCATGATCGCGCTTTACTTCTATGCGAGGAAAAAATCCTACGGTAAGCAATAACGGTCGTGCTTGCCACCTATGCACTCTCTATCGGCGTCGTGCATCTATCTTGATGCTCATCAGGGCAATAGAGGCAACGACCAGCACGATGCCGAAGATGGCGGCAGGGGATAAATGCTCGCCAAAGAACGCAACGCTTATGATGGCGGTCGCTATCATCTCCACAGAAGCGATGATAGGAACTTTGCTCGTTTCCTTCATTTTCAAAATGCCCTTGTAGTACAGCAGGTATGCCAGCGAAGTGGGGATCAGGGCTAGCAAGAATCCATAGCCTATGGTTGCGGTGTTGTACGATTCAGGGCAAGACCATGGTTGAAATAGAATAAGAACAGAAATAGTGGCGAATAGGTAGCTGTATGCGCTCATGACGTAGGTATTGGTTGCGCTTCCCGCAATGCGCGTGATTATCGCTGCCATACCGTAGGTGAACCCCGATGCAATACCGCAGCTAACTCCGATAACCGATAGTGCGCCTAAGTCGAGTTGGCCTCCCGTTGCGGCAAGTGAGCAGCCCACCACATTGATGCAGAGGGCGATAACCTTCAAAAGGGAGATGCCTTCATGGAAAATCAGCATTGAAAACACGGTGGTAAAAATAGGTGCTGTGTTTAACAGAACCGCCGAAACGGCGATGCCTGCATTGGCGATGGCCATGGTGTAGAACACGTTGTAAATGCCGTTGGAAACAACACCAAGTACAGCGCAGGCGACAAGGGTTCGCTTGTCGATTAGCAGCGCTTTCGGTCCGAATTTTATAGCGGTGAATGCGGCCATGATAAGAAAAGCAAAGAGCATCCTGATGAAGCTTGTGCTCGCCGCCGTCGAGCCGTGCAATTCCATCATCTTAACCAATGGTCCAACAAGCCCCCACAATATGCCTGCAGAAAGAATTTGCAGGATTGCTGAGGTCTCTTTGCCAAGGGACGGCTGACTCACTGGTTTCCTCATTCCATGGTGGCGATGCTTGCTGCTTCGGGAAGCAGCTATAGTGATTTGCTTTATTTAGATAAAGTGTAGCGGTAAAACGTGTTCAGTCTTCTATACTCAAGTGCATTCTTTACCGTCGGTGCGTCGATTTGCTCGGATTCGTGGGCGAATCGTCAGAAAGAGGGACTTTGATGGAAACCCCATCTCCTGTTGCGTCCACCCAGCCTCCATCTGCAGAATGCGCTTCTCGATGTACGGGAAGCGCCGTTGATGGCCATCCGTTGGCCGAGATCGATATCCCTGAGAGCTTGCGGAGCGACCTAGCCCTGTTCCTTCGCCTGGAGCGAAAAGTGCTTGATGAGTACGATCCTGAAATCCGTGGTCTGTTCGATAGGCTCTTGCAAAGCGTGATTGCTGCCAACGAGGGCGATCCGGGAAGCGCCGCGGGCGATGAGCCTGTTGACGAGCAAGGAATTCCGCTCCCTTCAACCGAGGGGAATAAGGCATTTCGCGAAGCGGTTGATCTTCTCGACATGCTTCCCATTGAACGTGCTCAGGTGGTAGTGCGAGCATTCACCTCGTTCTTCCATCTGGCTAATCTTTCTGAGGAAAACTATCGCGTTAAGACGTTGCGTGAGCGTGGTCGTGAACCCTTGCAGCAAATGGAAACCGACCCGACCAATGAACTTACTGTTGCCTATCGTCAGCTGGTAGATGAAATGGGTGTGGGTCGCGCTACCGAATTGCTGAATCGCCTGGAGTTCCACCCAGTGTTTACGGCTCACCCTACCGAGGCTCGCCGCAAAGCGGTTGAGGGAAAAATCCGTCGTATAGCATTGTTGCTAGCCGAACGTCCTTATATGGGTGGGTCTGATTTAGCGGAAAATGAGCGTCATCTGCTCCAGGAAATCGATGCATTGGTGCGCACTTCGCCTATTTCGGTGAAGAAGCCTACTCCCGTAGAGGAAGCGGACACCATTATCGATGTGTTCGACAACACGCTTTTCACCACTATTCCTAAGATTTACCGTCGATTCGATGACTGGGTTCTTGGGGAAAAGGCAGGTCGCGTTAAGCCGGTTTGCCCGCCGTTTTTCCGTTTAGGAAGCTGGATCGGGTCCGATCGCGATGGCAACCCAAATGTAACCGCGAAGGTAAGTCGTCAGGTAGCTGCAAAGTTTTCCGCCCATATGGTTTCCGCTTTGGCGGAGGCATGCCGCACGGTAGGGCGTAACCTGACTTTGGAATCGGGTTACACCTCGCCTTCGGCTGAGCTTTTGAATCTCTGGAATCATCAGGTTGAAATGAGCGAGGTGTTAACCGGTCGGGCCGAGGTCATCTCCGCTTCGGAGCCGCATCGCGCGGTAATGCTTGTCATGGCGGCGCGTCTTGATGCCACGGTTTCGCGTAACGCTGACACGATGTATCGTTGTGTTGAGGATTTCCTGGTTGACCTTCGGGTGGTGCAGCGTTCACTTGTTGAAGCGGGTGCGGTGCGCGCAGCGTATGGTCCTGTGCAGACGCTTATGTGGCAGGCGGAGACGTTTGGTTTTCACATGGTGGAAATGGAGTTCCGTCAGCATTCAGTGGTCCATGAGCGCGCGTTGGCTGATATCCGCGAAAACGGAATTCATGGAAACTTGCAGCCTATGACCCGCGAGGTTCTCGATACGTTCCGTGCTATCGGTTCTATCCAACGTCGTTACGGCAAGAAGATGGCCCATCGTTACATTATCTCGTTTACGAAAAGCGCTCAGCATGTTGCCGATGTATATGAGCTGGCGCAGCTCGCCTTTGCCCATGCCGAAGATGTGCCGGATTTGGACGTTATTCCCCTGTTTGAGCAACTGGAGGACTTGGAGGGTTGCGTCGAGGTCCTGGATAAGATGCTGGAGCTTCCCGCGGTGCAGCGTCGCCTGGCTCAAACCAATCGCAAGATGGAAGTGATGCTGGGGTATTCGGACTCGTCGAAAGACGCCGGTCCGACCACGGCAACGCTGGCATTGCATTCAGCTCAGGGCCGAATTGCTCAATGGGCTGAGCGCAATCGCATCGACCTTGTCATGATGCATGGCCGCGGCGGTGCGGTTGGCCGTGGTGGTGGACCTGCTAACCGTGCGGTCTTGGCACAGCCGAAGGGCTCGGTGAACTGCTGCTTTAAGGTTACTGAGCAAGGAGAGGTAATTTTTGCCCGCTATGGGAATCCCGTTCTTGCTCAGCGTCACGTGGAAAGCGTGGCGGCGGCAACGTTGTTAAGCTCGGCTCCTTCAATTGAGCATACCAACACTCAGATGACCAGCGAATTTGCCGGCGTTGCTAAAGAGTTGGATGATGTGGCCCATGAGAGCTATCTCGATTTGTTGAATACCGATGATTTCACCCCGTGGTTCGCTACGGTAACGCCCCTTGCCGAGGTTGGCTTGCTTCCTATTGGCAGTCGTCCAGCCAAGCGCGGTCTCGGTGCTAAATCCCTCGACGACTTACGCACCATTCCCTGGGTGTTCTCCTGGTCCCAAGCGCGCATCAATTTGGCTGCATGGTATGGCTTCGGTACCGCCTGCGAAAAGCTCGACGACATCGAACAGCTCCGTCGCGCTTATCGCGAGTGGCCCCTGTTCGCCACCTTCATCTATAATTTTGAGATGTCTATCGCTAAAACAGACCAGCGCATTGCGAAGATGTACTTGTGCTTGAGCGATAGGCGCGATCTTTCGGAAAAGGTATTCGATGAAATGCAGCTGACTCGCAAATGGGTTCTCTCCATTACTGGCAGCGAATGGCCCTTGGCCCAACGACGGGTATTGGGGCGTGCTGTTCGTGTGCGCAATCCCTATATTGATGTTCTTTCGCTTGCGCAGGTTCGTGCTCTTCGTGCCATTCGCGTTCGTGGCGAGGAAATGGCTGCTAAGGAAAAGGCGGATTATCTCGCGTTGATTCTTTCTACCGTTACAGGTGTTTCCGCTGGTCTGCAGAATACGGGGTAAGGAACGGGTGTTTCCGCCGGTTTGTAGAATACTGGATAAGGAGCGGTTGCCTTTTTGCGGTGAAGCGCTGAGCGGCATCTGAGCAGTAGATAGCAAGAAGATAGCAGCAAGTGTGTATTTTTGTCTTGCAAGAAGATAAGGAGCAGGTCATGCAGGTAGATTTCGATTCCATTCAACCTGAAACCATTGAGCATTTTAAGGGCGGGGAAGGCTCTGTTACTGCTCAGGCGTACGTTGACGGAAACAACCGGATTATGAGGGCAACAGTACATCCGCATTCTTCCATTGGTTGGCATCAGCACAGTGGAAATTCCGAGATCGTGTATGTCCTGTCTGGTGTTGGCAAAGTGGTTGTTGAAGGCGGCGAAGAACCTCTAGCTCCTGGCATGTGCCATTACTGTGCGGAGGGTCAGTTCCATTCTGTGGTGAACCCTAATGAGGAAGATCTAGTTGTGTTTGCTGTGGTTCCTCAGCACGGTTCTCTATAGCTTTTGGCGCTATTTGGAGCGCTCTATTAATTTGCGATATACGTGCTCTACCATCCAAGGCTCTGTTGACGCGGCAAGGGCTTCTTCGAACGTGAGCCAACGCACGCCAGAGTTTTCTTCGGGGGCTATGCGCAGTGTGTCTTCTTCGCTTGCTTCGAACAGGTAGGTTGCATTGAGGTGCAGATGGGAGGGGACGTATGCCCCGCGTTTCCAGTGCCCATCAACGGTGAGCGTTTCGCAGGAAAGAAGGCCTGAGTGTGCCATTTTGGCGCTGCTCAGGCCTGTTTCTTCCTCGAGCTCTTTTGCGGCAACGATCGAAAGGTCATGCATACCATCAGCGTGGCCTCCAATCCATGACCACGATTGATAGATGTTGTGATATATCATCAGCGTTTTTGTGTGGAGGGGATTCACGACCCAAGCTGATGCGGTAAAGTGCGCTGGCCATGTCCGGCTATAGGCCTCTTCGCGATGAGCAGCTTCGAGCAGTAGTGCGTAGTCGGCCGCTTCTTCATCGTTTGCGGGCGAAAACAGCTTTAGATCTTCAATCAGGGTGGCCATAAATGGGTTCCTTTGTGGGTGGTGGATTTGGAGTAACGATTCTATTATCGCCTCTACTGCCGCTGTTTTGCAGAGCCTTGATCTTGAATTGCCATATTGCGGGGCTCATCCAGCCGTGATTGGCCTTAATCGTTGTTTGGGCATTTGAGAAAGATCAGATAGGTGTTATCTTTTGTTGATGCGTAAAGAATGGCGGCAATAGCGTGAATAGCCTGCAAACTGCATTCAGCTGAATACGAATCGGTGGTTTAGGCGATCGGTAAGTTCAGGCAAAAGTTTTTTCAAAAAAGGGGTTGCGCGAAAAACTGGTTTCCGTATAATACTTTCTTGCGCGCGGACGTGGCTCAGCTGGTAGAGCACAACCTTGCCAAGGTTGGGGTCGCGGGTTCGAACCCCGTCGTCCGCTCCATTGAAACATCGAAGCCCTTGCAGTTACCTGCAAGGGCTTCTTTCATTTCAGGTACAATAGCCTTGTTTTCAAGAGGGGAAGGGGACGCGCATGGCGCATGAAGAGGAAAACCATCCTGAAGAAGAAAATGCTGGATCGCAAAGCATTTCCGAGGGCGTAGCTGCCGCTCGCGCTGAAATTGCCCGAAGAGCTGAAATTCGCTCTGGTGTAACAAAGCCTGTAGCGAAGAAAAGCGAAAACGGCATTCCTGGTGGGCAGACGCTAAAAATGTTTCTGCTGAAATTGGTTTTTGGTTTAGTGCTGCTTGTTCTGATTGGCTATTTCTTCCTTCAGGCGCTTGCGGGCACGATCAACGTTGGCATTAATTCCGCCAATGCGGACCTGAACGGCAAGGAAGTTTCGGTCGCTTTGTACAACGGCGATGTTGCCAGCCTTTTGACCGACGGCGATCCTTCGAACGATCCCGAACCAGCTGAGGTGCACAAGTGTACTGTTGGTCAGCGAACCACTTTCAACCTCCACGACTTCGGCAGCCATACTCTTATGGCAACTTTGACTAACGAAGAGGATGGTCCTGCATCGTGCGACCCCTATGTGGTTACTGCATGGGGTTTGGATATGGGTACCACGCTGTATATGAACTAGCTCTTCTGGAAGGCGCCCCGGCGCCTTCTTTATTGGCTGTTATCAAGTTCTGCCTTTCAGGCAGCTCACGCATTGCCCGGGTGGCATGATCCAACCATGATGATTTTTTGTTGCGACACAACGTTGAACTTGATGCGTTTCTTCGTGATAAGATAACAGCACCCTGTGGGGGAGTAGTTGGCATAGTATATATGTGGCCCGTCAACAAGCATGGCTTGCATTCGCTGCGAGTCTGGCGTGTCTTCAATAACGAGACTCACGGTACCTAGAAGCATTCGTTCAGCTTCTAGGTACCGTGAGTTTTTTTATGGTCGAGTTAAGGGCAAAGAAAGGCAGTGTGTAAATGGATCTTTCGATCTTCGCCACACCAGAGGCATGGATCAGCTTGGTTACGCTGATGTTCTTGGAAATTGTGCTTGGTGTAGACAACCTGGTGTTCATCGTTCTTACCAGTGATCGACTTCCTCCCGAAAAGCAGCATATTGGTCGCAAGCTCGGTTTGCTTGGCGCATTGGTTTCGCGCGTTGTGTTCCTCTGCTTTGCTTCGTTCCTTGTTCACATGACCGACAAGCTGTTTACTATTCCCGGTCTTTATATCAACGGTGCTGAATTCGGGCTTTCCGTTCGAGACCTTGTTCTTTTCTTGGGCGGCTTGTACTTGATCTATAAGGGCATTGTGGAACTTCGTGATGTGCTCAAGCTTTCAGAGGAAAAGGAAAGTCAGGGCGATGCGGACAAGCCCCGTAAAACCATCGGGCTTGCTGGTGCCGTGGCCACCATTATGGTTATGGATATCGTGTTCTCCATCGACTCCGTAATTACTGCTGTTGGTTTGGCGAACCATCTTATTGTCATGATCATTGCGGTAATGCTCGCGGTATTCCTCATGATGGTTTTCATCGACCCCATCTCCGACTTCATCAATACTCATACTGAAATGAAGATTTTGGCACTGGTATTCATTACCGTTATTGGCGTTTTGCTGGTGCTCGACGGTTTGGGAATCAACTCCGGCATTGAGGTGCTCGATATGCACGCGGAGAAGCTCATGGTGTACTTCGCTATGGTCTTTGCCATTGTGCTTGAGGTTATACAGATGCGCTACAACAAGAACTATCAGGAGTGGACGATGCGCAAGAACCTCGAAATCATGCGTGCTCGTGGCTATGACCCCCAGAACACCGACACTATTCAGCTGGCAAACGCTTTGATAGAAGCTGAAAGCTTGAAAAAAGATCCGAATAGCAAGGAAGCTATATAGCACGTAAGCCCTAGTGCAACTCTTTTGGCTTGTTTATTTCCCTCAATCCCGAAGCAGCCCTTGGCTCGTATGAGCTAAGGGCTGCTTGTTTAAAGGGACATCAAATTCGATTTACTGGAAGGTTTATTGCTCGTGGCTGAAATGTTTGTAGCATTCATCGGACACCACAAAACGCACTGATCCGGGAAGTGACCGAGCGATGATAGGTGTTGTGACCTCGGTGGGCTCGCCGTCATACTCGATCCGCATTGCAGGTTCTGCGTCGATGCGGATTTCGCTGCCGCGGTAAATCTCAAGACCGCCAACCTTTTTAGCGAGTGAGCCTGTGTGGTCGAACACCTTGGCCATAAGCGTAGGTATAAGCTGTATAGCGTTTTCCGTTTTCAGTACAACCACATCGAGTTTTCCGTCGCGTGGAAGGTTTTCGTCTGCTACCTGAAGGTCGAACTGTATCTTCGAGAAATTCGCCAACACAACACCGATGCCCGACACTTCCACGGTTTCGCCGTCGATGGTGAGGGTGAAGGTGGAAACTTGTGGTTTAGGGTTGGAGAAGGCGGCTTCGAAATACGCCATATCACCCAAAAGGTGCTTATTGCCAGTGGCGTTGCGCATGATCAACTCGTCGTAGCCGCAACCTG
>URJE01000010.1 GCA_900547965.1 uncultured Eggerthella sp.
TTCTGGGTGTCCAGGTGCGCGCCCCGCCGAAAATCACGGCCCGCCACAACGCAAAGCGGAATGGCGGCGATGGCCAGCAGTGCACCCACGCCGTGGGTTATCGAATTGGCAATCTCTTCACCTAGCGAATAAGCGCGAATGGCCTTGCGGGAATTGCGCGCGCTGGCGTTGTCCTGCTTCTTTTCGTGCTTGGAGCGCTTCGGGTTATCCGAACCGCGCTTCTTGAATTGACGAGGCGTCCATTCCCTCGAGGGAACCTGCAATTGAGCCATTGTCATCCCTTCAACTGCTTTATTTAGGCGATGCATTCACTGCAACCTAACAGCGGAACATGTTCATGTACGTAATGCTGCGATTATACTGCGCGGTTACCTTCCGGTTGAGCCCAGTCAAGCCAATCGGACGCTTCTGCAATCGGAACGTCAATCAGACGCTCGTCGCAGCCGCGCACGCCTGCTGCGGTACGCACCAAAACGGTTGCAACGCCAGCGTGGCGCTGCAAAGGATTTGCGCGGAGGCAGGCGTACTGCATTTTCTTCCGAGGCACAATTACCGTATCGGTGGAATAACCGCCGTTTATCACGATGGTTCCCGAACTGTCGAAACCGAACGCAGAACGACGGTGCCACAGAAATGCACCCACCACTTCGATAGCCGCAATGGCAATACACAGCAAAAGGCCCGGCATCAACGTCGCCGCAGCGAGGCCGCCGAACTGAGCGTCCCCCCGAGCAGCTCTTGCGTCAGCGGCGAAGGCGGCGGCGCACAACAGGAGCAGGCATACGGCAAGCCAGAACCCAACACCCTTCAGCACCGCCCTTCGGGTAATTGCGCGGCGCAGGGCCACCTTCGGCATAGGAGTGCTTGCCTCGGGAGCATGGGCGTATTCGGGGGTCAAGCTCTGAACGGCACCCCAAGCTTCATCAATGGGCAAGAACGGATGCACAACCAGCTTGTCCGTCTCTGGCTGAGAAGAAGAGCCGGACGATTCTTCGCCAGAGGCTACGCCTACCCTGCCATACGAGACCGAGCAGCAACGCATAAGGCGTTGGAAAAAAGTTTGATGGATATGTACCGACTGGATTCGGTCCACATCGATGCCATTAAACACATGCGTTATAAGACCCCGCTCAACCTCAATGCGGCTACCACGACGGCGCGCTTGGAAACCGGCATAGGAAAGGCACACGCCAACCAAATAGGCAACCCACGTCATTGTCAAGCAAAGAAGCAGGAAGAAGCCCGTCATCCCGCATGCGAGCATGAGATCGCTCTTGGGCACACCCGTCGCGGCGAAAAACGTCGCACTATCGACCAGAACCGCAAGGATGGCCAAAGTTGCCGTAACGACAAGCGCCGCCATCACCGTTGCAAGTGCCAAGCCAAATGATGCTCTTCCGCACAAGGCGGAAAGCAGCAATTCTTTGTTGCCAAGACGGTATTCGCAGACGACAACACCTGTATCCACTGCGTCTTTTGCGAATACGCCACGCATATCGTCCATAACAGCAGCAGCGACATCGAGCACGTTGCCCTGACCAGCAAGGGAACCCGGAGCAGCCGCTACAACACGATCCCTTTCGCCTTCGATGTGCTTGCGGCGGAAAAGCTCGCGGCGCAGATACTCTGCCGCACTTCGCTCCACGTACGAAACTACCAGCGCCTTGTTGTTGGCGCCGCCCGCAGTATCGACATTCACCGTGCACACGCCCGCGAAACGCTGAAGAAGAGATGCCCGTTCATTTACCGACTGGATCTTCGAATACGGCACGTGGGTGCGGTGCTTGTTCAAGATCCCCGAGTAGAAGCTGAATTCCGTTTCGTCAAATTCATACCAGGCGTAACGGTACGTCGATGCACGGACCCCCATCACGACTCCGCAAATAAGCACCGTAACAGCCAGGAGCAGAAGCACCGCAACGAAAAACGCATCTATCGAAACGAAGCCAAGGGCTTCAGCCAACTTCGTAAGCCCCGACAATGAAGAAAACCCGCATATGAAGATGATTGGCGCAACGCGCAGCGCACCCAGCCAGATATAGCAATGATGCAGCGAATAGCGCACGCCCGTTTGCTCGGACTCGCAAGGCGAAGCACCGGATGGTGTAGGGTTCATGCTGGGAGGAATCGAACCGTTGGAGCTCATGGCTATACATCCTCGCGGGCAAGGCGAGCAAATTCAGCAGCACGATCGCGAACATCGTCCGCCTCTGCAGTAAGCAAGCCGGGAATCTCCATCGACCCCGCAGCTGTTGAAACCGTCACGCTCGCCAGACCAAAAGCACGCAAGATGGGCCCTTGCTTTGTGTCGGTGTTCTGCACGCGGATGAAGGGAACCACGATGTGTTTGCGCCAAATGATGCCGTACTTCAGCTCCAAGAAATCAGGGCGAAGCTCGTAGCGCCAGCGAATATAGCGAAGCGGCGTTACCGCGAAAAGGAACACGATCAGCGAAACCGCGTACAGAACGGTAAATGCCAACACGTAGAGTTCTGCCCAATACGCCTCCGACGCATCGACAAGCAACGCAATGGCTCCCGGCGACGCCAGAATCAGCCACGCCGCGGTAAGCATCAACGTATCGCTGATACGCCACACCGCCTTGATGCGTGGATTCAGCTTTTCCTGAGGTTCTGCGTGCATAAGGCTCCCATCTCGACCATTCCCGCGCAGGTGCATGACCAGGGTGAGGCTCTGCGCGCATGGGGCTCCCATCCCTAGTTAATCATCAGTTTTGGCATTATTGTCGCATAGCGCACTGTGCCGAAGCGCCCAATGCGCTATGCAAATAAGACCCGATCCGTGCTTTTGGCAGCATTTCAGCAAAATTAGCAAAACCGCCTGGCAGGTCGGAGAAAGAAAAAGCATTTCCCCATTGCACAGGCGGGTTTTCGTAAATATATTTGCAAACAGCACCATCGCAGATGCCGCCAACAGAACCGTTACAGGTACCTAAAGTAGGCGGCACAGGATCCTTCAGAGGAAACCATGCACGGACCCACAGGATTTTCAGGCGTGCACACCTTGCGGAACAAGGGGCATTCGTTTGGAGCCATCATGCCACGCAGCACATCACCGCAACGGCAGCCCTTCGGCTCTTGCGTGGGCTCAACGGCAGGTTCAAAGCGCTGGAATGCATCGAACTCGGCGAATTCAGGGCGGATCGCATAGCCCGAACCAGGAATAACACCCAAACCGCGCCATGTTGCGTCCACGGTATGGAACACCTCGTTGATGGCAGCAACAGCGACCAGATTGCCTTCAGGCGCAACACCACGCGTGTAGGCAATTTCTATTTCAGCACGGCCTTCATGGAGCTGGCGCATGATCATGGCAACGCCCTGCAGGACATCCACCGCTTCAAAACCGGTGATAACACCAGGAATGCCGTACTTCTTGGCCAGGAACTCATAGGGCTTCATGCCAATAATAGTGCTTACATGACCAGGCAAAATAAGCGCATCAATCTGCAACGAAGGGTCGGAAACGATGGTTTCCAGCGCACCGGGCATATTCTTATGCGCCACGAACACGCTGAAGTTCTTAAGGCCCAGCGCCTTAGCACGTTTGATGGCCATGGCCACCAAGGGGGTGGTGGTTTCGAAGCCTACGCCCACGAACACAATCTGCTGATCGGGGTTTTCCTGGGCAAGTTTCAGCGCATCAAGCGGGGAATACACGATGCTTACCGAACGCCCTTCCGCCTGTTCTTTAAGCAGGCTGGAAGTTGAGCCCGGTACACGCGTCATATCGCCAAAGGTGGCAATGGTAACGCCAGGGACGCGCGAAAGCGCAATTACCGTATCGATATCTCTGTTGCTGGTAACGCACACCGGACAACCAGGGCCCGATGCCAAACGAACGCCTTCGGGCGTCATGGTGCGCAGGCCGTTACGGGCAATAGCAACCGTATGGGTGCCGCATACCTCCATCAGGGTTGCATGCTCAGGCGCCCATTTCTCAATCGAATGGATTAAGCCACGAGCCAATTCTGGATCTTTGAAAGAAGACAAATCCATCGGAATCGCCCGCCTATAATCCCTCGACGTCGGCGAGTTCAGGAATCTGCTTGATCAGGTCGAGCGTTTCCTGAGCATCTTCTTCACTTACCACTTCAATGGCAAAACCGGCGTGAACCAAAACGAAATCGCCCACCTGGGCGGAAGGGGTAAGATCGAGCGCCACTTCGCGGGTAACGCCCAGAATATCCACTACCGCCAAGTTGTTTTCGTTGATGGTACGAACTTGGGCGGGAATAGCTAAACACATATTGCATCACTCCTCATGTTGCGCCTGCAATCCTAGCACAGCCTGTCCATAGGAAATCGAAGCATCGTTGGGTGGCAGTTCTTTATTCAGCGCCACCGTAAAGCCGCGCTCCTGCAAGCGCGCAAGCGCGCGTTCCATCAGGTAGCGGTTCATGAACACACCACCAGCAAGCGCCATAACCTCAATGCCATAGGTGGCACGCACCAATTCGGCAACATTCACGATGGCTTCCACGAACGCGCCATGGAAACGCGCGGCAATAACGGAAGTAGGTACCGATGCCTGCATATCGTCGAGCATGGCAGCAAATACCGGCGCCACGTCCATCAGCAGAACCGAAGTGTCGGCAGCCGTACTGTTTTCCGTTGCCGTGTTCTTGATAAACCCTATGCGATAACGCTCATCTTCCACAGGCAAACCCACAGCTTCTGCTTGGGCCTTATGAGCCGCCGCTTCCAAAAGAATTGCCGCTTCGCCTTCGTAGCAGGGGTGAGCGCACACGCCCAACAGCGCCGATGCAGCATCGAAGATGCGACCAACCGAAGAGGTTTCAGGAGTGTTCAAGCCCTTTTCGATCATTTGCTCGAACACATCGGCGTTCGGAACGCATTCGGACACAAACTTCTTGGCTTGTTCATGTTCCAACAGATCGAACGACCACAGGGCGCCATAGGCGATGCGCGCAGGATCCTTGATGGCGGCCGCACCGCCTGGCAGCGGAATATAGGCGAAGTTCACAAAGCGCTCGTATGCCTGAAGATTAGAAAGCAGCACTTCGCCGCCCCAAATAGCACCATCGAGCCCGTAACCCGTACCGTCGAACGCAAAACCGCACACAGGGCCTTCCAGATTGTTTTCGCCCATGACGGAAAGAATGTGTGCATGGTGATGCTGCGCACGCGTTATGGGCAGACCCTGGCTCAAAGCCCACTTGGTGGAAAGATATTCAGGATGGTAGTCGCACACTATGCGCTTAGGCTCGAAATGCAGCAAGCTCGCGTAACGACGGCGCGTTTCGTTCCATGCGTCGAACACCGCAGCGCTTTCCAGGTCTCCCACATGCTGAGAAACGAACGCCTTGCCAGCGCGCGCGTAGGTTAGCGTGCTTTTCTGCTCGGGGCCTACCGCAAAAAGCTCTTCACTTGCGCCTTCGGGGCACGGAGCCGAAACGGGAAGCGGGGCATAACCACGAGCGCGGCGAATGAACTGAACAATATCACCCGCAGCGCCACCGTCGAGGATGCGGATAACGGAATCGTCATAGCGCCCTACGATTTCACGGTTGTTCACCAAGAAGGCATCGGCCACGCCAGCAAGCTGGGAAAAGGCCGTTTCTTCGTCGATAACGATAGGTTCGTCGTGGATATTGCCCGATGTCATAACAAGCATGCCGCCATATTCGTGAAGCAGCAGGTGCTGAACAGGTGTGGTGGGCAGCATTACGCCCAGTTCGGGCAGGTTGTCTGCCAGGCCCTTCGCAAACGTCGCATCGGGGCGCTTGCGAAGCAACACGATGGGACGCGCAGGGCTCGTGAGCTGGCGCGCTTCTGCATCGTTCACTTCACAGAGAGCGCGAGCCTCTTCCACTGAAGCGACCATAACGGCAAACGCCTTGCCGGGGCGGTGCTTACGCTGACGCAATACGGCAAGAGCCGCCTCGTTGGCAGCGTCGCACACCAAGTGGTACCCGCCTAAGCCCTTAACGGCAACGATGCCGCCTTCCGCGATAAGCTTTGCGGCACGGTGGAAGATCTCGTCGGATTCCGCAACGTTTTTCGCCCAGGAAATGCCTTCGAGTGAAGGGGCATCCGCGGAACCCGATTCAATCCAGCCAATTTCAGGGCCGCACTCAAAGCACGCATCGGGTTGCGCATGGAAGCGCCTATCGGCGGGGTCGGAATATTCCTCCTGACATGCCGGGCACATAGTGAATTGCGCCATTGACGTTTCGGGGCGGTCGTAAGGCAGTTTGCACATGATAGTGAAGCGCGGGCCGCAGTTGGTGCAGTTGATGAAGGGGTAATGGTAGCGACGATTATTCGAGTCGAACAATTCTTCCACGCAAGCGTCGCACGTTGCCAGATCAGGCGAAACCAGCGTGGTTTCGCCCTGTTCCGCCGCATCGGAAAAACGAATCTCAAAAGCGTCAAAGCCCTGTACGGGCACTTCTGCAATCTCGATTTCACTTACTTGAGCAGCGGCAGGCTCCTCTTCAGAAAGAGCCAGTACGAACCTGTCGAGCGGCAAGGTTTCACCTTCGGCGTGCACCTTTACACCTTCAACATCGTTCAAAACCCAACCGGTAATATCTCGTTTTTTTGCCTCACGATAGACAAAGGGGCGGAAACCCACCCCTTGCACTACGCCAGATATTTTCAGATCAAGCGCTTCACGCGTCATGCGTTGATTGCCTCCTTGAACGCCTTAACCAAGGCACGAATGGACACCGCAGAGTTGTCGGGCAAATGCACCTGGACACAACGGCGTCCACGGTCGGAAAGAATTGTGAAGTCGCCCGAAGCCTGAGCCTTTGCAAGTTCGCCCAAGCTCTGCGCGCGGAGGTCTTCGATGGCAATATCCTTCGGCTCTTCTGCCGAGATAATCAGGAACACCCCTTCATTCGGGCCTCCCTTATGAAGCTGGCCGGTGGAGTGCAGGTAGCGCGGGCCAATTTCCAGGCACGACGCTGCACCCAAACGGTCGGCAACCGAGTGGCGAATTTCCTCCAGCGCTTCACGGCGGCCTTCACCCGTGAAGGGAAGGAACGCATTCAAGCTGAAGTAATCGCCGGGCTCAATGCTGCCAAACAGGGCGCGCAATGCGGAAACGAGCGATTCATCTTCAACGGATCCGCGAAGAGCTTCGGACACATGCACCTCAACATCGCCGATAGGAATACCAGCAAGGCCCTTTTCCACGAATTCGGGATCGCGGGCTCCATTGGCAAGGATGCTGAGCACTTCCTTCTTGGCAACCGCAACGTCGGGCTGGTCGAAGGGACACACCTTCATAAGATAGCCAACCATGGCAATGGCGTATTCCCACATAACGAAGTGGGCAGCCACTTCCTCCACGTTTAGAACCTTGAAGCTCATACGCGGAATGGCAGGGTCGATGAACTCGAGCGCATGGCTGAAGTTCTGACGATCGTCCCATAGATCGGTTTTGGTGTTGTAGGTAATAACCGTGCGATCGTGCGGATCTTCGCGCAGAACCAGCGAGTCAACCTCGATGTTGGGCAGGATGCCGAAGCCGTTCTTGCCCAAGCTTTCAGCTACCAGCTGCTCAATCCACAAACCAAGTACGCGGCCGCGCTTTGGCGTGAAGAACGAAAACTTGTCGCGCCCATTCTTATAGTTGTCGAACAGGAAAGCTGCCAAGTTCGATGCGGGGTTGTCCAGGCCGTCGGTGGAGCACAGCTCCTCGGCGTTGCGTGCGCTTTCCATAACCTTTTTGATGTCGATGCCCACCAAAGCGGCAGGAACCAAACCGAAAACGGAAAGAGCAGAATAGCGACCGCCAACCGTGGGCTCGCCGGAGAACACCTTAGCCCAGCCTTCTTCTTTGGCGCGCGCCTCAAGCTCAGAGCCAGGATCGGTGATGGCGATCAGATGAGAGGGGATTTCCTCTTCCGACAAGGTTTCCGCCAAGATGGTGCGGACCGCTTTCATAACCAAGGTGGGCTCGATGGTGCCGCCCGACTTGGAAGATTGAATGATAAGCGTGGTTTTGGGGTCGCATTCAGCCAAGATGGTACGAACACGCACCGCCGATACCGAATCGAGCGTCTTAAACGTAATAAGCGAAGAATCAGGCTTGTTATATTTGGTAAGCGTCATCGGAGCCTGGGTGGAGCCACCCTGGCCGATGAGGATAACCGTCTTCAAGCCGCGAGAAATCATCTCGTCGGCAAAATCCTGGATCTCATCGATAGGGCACGGCGGCTCACTTGCCAGCGTTGCCCATCCCATATATTCAGCGGCGCATTGCTGCGCTTCTTCGGAAAAGCCATAAAGAGAGCTGTCCTTGCATCTAACTCGACTGGCAACCTTGCCGTCGACCAGAGCCTGGAGCGAGGGAGGGTAGATCCCCTGAATGGCAAAATCGATCATTTGTCCTTCTTTCATAGGTCTTCCGATTTTACCAAATGGCAACACGTATACCACCTTCACACCGTCGCTGTATAGAAAATGCCATTTATACGATCTTATTGCCGCTGGTCAGATGAATATGCCTCAAAGAAAAACCAAACAACGGCACGTGCTACGATCCAGGCAGGAGAAGCGCTTAGAGCAACCCCGTTCAAGGCAGGAGGAACTGGCATGTCCATCACGTACGATTTCTCGGGAAAAACAGCTGTCATTACTGGCTCGGCGCGCGGCATCGGGCGGCGCATTGCAGAACGATTCTACGAGGTGGGCGCCAACGTTGCCTTGTGCAGCATTTCACCAAACGGCAAAGAAGAGCTGATGCAGGAAATCGCTGGCGACGACCGTAGCCGCATCATGGCAAAACCCGTCAATATGACGCAGATCGACCAAATCAGGGCATTCTTCGAAGCGGTAGTGGAAAAGTTCGGCTCATTCGACATCTTGGTGAACAACGCAGGAATCTTCACAAGTGAGACTATCGAAACCGTTACCGAAGCCGATTGGGAACGCGTAATGGACACAAACCTGAAGTCGATGATCTTCGCCAGCCAATGGTTTGCACACTACAACCGGGAGCACGGCGCAGGCGGCAGCATCGTGAACATCGCTTCGGTTTCCAGCGTTACCTATATCCCGCACAACCTGCTATACAACATCAGCAAGGCAGGCGTGGTCACTCTTACCAAAACGCTCGCACGCGATCTGGGCCCTTCAAACATCCGCGTGAACGCCGTGGGGCCGGGCAGTGTTCCCACCGACCTGAATGCGGCCCTGTACGCCGACAAGCAACGCGAAATTGATTTGTGCAACAAAATCCCACTCGGCCGCCGTGGCACCAAGGACGATATCGCCAACTGCGTGCTGTTCTTGGCGGCTGATGAGTCCTCGTATCTGACAGGGCAGGTACTATTCGCCGAAGGAGGCTGGTTATTGGCTTAGGGGCATCGCCTTTGGATGGGCGCCGTGCCTCTGCGATGCACATCAACTCCCTTTTCGGGGGCGTTTTGCACAGTAGTGGCCCGTACCGATCCTGTTGGGGTTAAGTTGCGGACACACTTTTCTGCCTATAACCCGACTTTTCGACATAGAAAAAGGGCATTGACCTGTGCCAATGCCCTTTAAATAGACACACTTTTTGTCCTATAAGTTGCAATCGTGCTTATAACGTAAAAAAGACCCGCCGAAGCGGGTCTTTGAATTGTGGTGGTCGGGGCGGGACTTGAACCCGCGACACGCGGATTTTCAATCCGCTGCTCTACCAGCTGAGCTACCCAACCGAAAGCATCATATCTGACGCGAGTTGTTATATTACCGATAGGTCTTCTATACGTCAAGACTTTTATGCAACAAATATTTCAAGCTGTGCCTAAGACCCGCGATAACCTGCAGATAGATTATCAGATCATTCCATTTTCCCTGATGAGCACAAACAACGAATCGCGACACCAACGAGTGCGGGTAAAAAATCGAGGCACCCACAATGGATGCCTCGATTCGATAAACAGCCTATTCCCAAGCAGAACGGCCTTGCAGCGCGCGGCGACCGATATCGGAACGATACTGAACGCCCTCGAACTTGATGAGTTCACATGCTTCATAGGCGCGGTTGCGAGCCTCTTCGAACGTATCGCCCAGGGCAACTACATTCAGAACGCGACCACCGGCGGTAATGAGCTCACCGTCGGGATTTAACGCCGTTCCAGCATGGAAAACAATAACGTCCTCAAGATCTTGAGCCTCTTCCACGCCAAGGATAACCTTGCCCTTTTCATACGATCCCGGATAGCCTTCGCTTGCCAAAACAACGCTCACTGCCCATTTATCGGACCAGGAAAGAACAATATCCTCGGGACGACCTTCCGCAACAGCAAGCATGATGTTTACCAGATCGCCTTCGAGGCGGGGCAGCACTACCTGAGTTTCAGGATCGCCGAAGCGCGCATTGAATTCCAGCACCTTCGGGCCTTCAGGCGTAAGCATGAACCCGCCATACAGGCAGCCGCGATAATCGTTTTCGAACGGGGCATTTGCCGTAGCGGCAGCAGACTGCTCCATGATGGAAACCATAGTTGCCATTTCTTCTTCAGTAACGATAGGCACAGGAGAATACACGCCCATGCCGCCCGTGTTGGGACCAAGGTCGCCATCGTAGGCGCGCTTGTGGTCTTGAGCGGGAGCCATGCAGAATGCCTTGCCGTTGGAAACGAAAGCCAAAAGCGAGCACTCGGGGCCAGTCAGCATTTCTTCCACAACAACGGTCTGGCCTGCATCGCCGAAGCTGCCATCAAAGCAAGCCTCGACAGCATCGAGCGCCATATCAAGCGTTTCGGCAACCACAACGCCCTTGCCAGCGGCAAGGCCGTCAGCCTTAACAACCAATGGAGCGCCCAGCTCTTCGCAGTATGCGCGAGCCGAAGCTGCGTCGGTGAAGCTCTGGTAGCGTGCCGTAGGAATACCGTTTGCATCCATGAAGCGCTTGGAATAGGTTTTGGAGCCTTCCAGCTGAGCACCTTGCGCATCAGGGCCGAACACGGGAATGCCCGCTTCGCGAAGAACATCGGCAACGCCGGCAACAAGGGGAGCCTCAGGACCGATTACCACCAGTTCGATGTCGTGATCCTGGGCAAATGCGAGCACCGCTTGAGCGTCTTCAGCATTGAGATCCTTAACGTTGCGAGCGATGTTTGCCGTACCGCCATTACCGGGAGCCACGTACAGCTCGGTGCAACGAGGCGATTTCGCAAGCGCCCACGAAATAGCATGCTCACGGCCACCGCCGCCAAGAACCAGAATGTTCATGGTTCAAACCTTTCTTGTTTGATGCCAAAAAGCACCCCCGCAGGTTATTCCGCGAAGGTGCTTTGCTTGTTTTGCTTTACTGGGTGAAGCCCATATTGTTAGCGGCTCTCCCAGCCATTGAAGATAGTCTGGTTGCGATCGGGACCAACAGCGATGATGGACGCCTTTACGCCAGAAACCTCTTCAAGATACTTAACGTAGCTCTGCGCATTTGCGGGCAGGTCTTCGAACTTCTTGCAATCGGAGATATCGACGCCCTCCCAGCCAGGAAGCTCTTCGTAGATAGGCGTTACGTTCTTCGGATAGATAACCGAATGCTGCATGGGGAAGTAATCGTAACGCTGACCGTCTGCCTCGTAGGCAACGCATACCTTGATACGGGGAACACAGGAAAGAACGTCAAGCTTGGTAAGAGCCATGTCGGTCATGGAGTTGACCTCTACCGCGTAGCGAGCCTGAACCGCGTCGAACCAACCGCAGCGGCGCTTACGACCGGTGGTCACACCGTATTCGCCGCCCGTCTTGCACAGAAGTTCACCGGTTTCATCATGGAGTTCCGTGGGGAACGGACCGGAGCCAACACGCGTGATGTAAGCCTTAGCAATGCCCAAAACCTTGCCGATCGCCTTCGGGCCCACGCCGGAACCGGTGGGCGCACCGCCCGCACAGCAAGAAGAAGAGGTTACGAACGGGTAGGTGCCGTGATCAACGTCGAGCATGGTGCCCTGAGCGCCTTCGAACAGCACGTTCTTGCCAGCACGGAGCTCTGCATTCAGCAGCTGCGTGGTTTCGGCCATGTGGGCGCGCATAACGTCGGCGTAGGGGAGATACATCTCGCAGATTTGATCAACCGTATAAGGTTCAAGATCGTAGATCTTGGTAAGAACCTGGTTCTTCAGGAACAGGGCAGCTTCAACCTTTTCACGGAAGATCTTTTCATCGAGCAAGTCCTGAACGCGGATACCGCAACGAGAAATTTTATCTTCGTAAGCAGGGCCGATACCACGCTTGGTGGTGCCGATCTTGTGCTTGCCCAGATGACGCTCAGACGCACCATCGAGATCGATGTGGTACGGCATGATGATGTGAGCGTCACAGGAAATGCGCAAACGATCGCAGGAAAAGCCTTCGCCCTGTAGCATGTTCATCTCTTCAACGAGAACCTTCGGGTCGATAACGCAACCGTTGCCGATAACAGGCGTGATGTGATCGTACATAACGCCAGAAGGAATCAGATGAAGCGCCAGCTTGGTATCACCGTGGATAACCGTGTGGCCTGCGTTGTTTCCGCCCTGGTAACGAACAACATAATCGTAGTCGCTCGCAATAAGGTCAGTGATCTTGCCTTTGCCCTCGTCGCCCCACTGGGCGCCAAGGAGAACCGTGCTTGGCATGAAAGGTCCTTTCGATGTTTCAATAATTAGCCAGGCGCAACGCACCAAAGCGCGCAACAAGCCCTAGCAACCAAAATCATACTACAGTTGAATCAAATTGCTTCGCGGATCAACAGTTCCCATCAAGGCTGCAACGTCCGAATGGCACGTAAATAAGATTACCTGCCGATACCGCGCCAATTCCGCCAAAGCGCGGGCAGCTTGAGTGCGCCGTTCATCGTCGAAATTGACCAATATGTCGTCGCACAGCACAGGAAGACCACGACCAACATTGACAGCCGAAAGAAGGAGGGCAATGCGCAGGCTCAAATACAACTGCTGACGCGTACCCAGCGAAAGAAGATGAGGTGGACGCACGGTTTTAACCGCATCAATCACTTCCAGTTCGCCCTGGGCGTTCATACGCACCTGCTGCCAGGCACCATCGGTCATCTGCGAGAGCAAGCGCGAAGCAGTGCGGTATACCTCGGGTTGGCTTTTGCGCTCCCATTCGGCAATTGCCGCCTCAAGGGACCGCTTGGCAATGAACAGCACCGAGAGCCTTCGATACGTTTCTCGCAGACGCGCCTCCACCTCTTCGCACTTGAACTTTGCCTCGTCGAAATCGGTTGAGCTGCGAGCGGCAGCCAAACGCTCCGACAGCTCTCCATACTGGCGATCGGTTTCAGCCGCCATAGCCGCCGTCTTAGCGCGGTCCTGCTCTTTGCGCTCAATTGCTTGGGATATCACCTCCAGCGATGCGCCATCGTCGAAGCCCGCCTTGCGACACAGCTCCACGCGTTGGTTTTTGCATTCAGCCAATTCCTTGCGAAGGCTTGCGCACTGAAGAGAACGCGCTTGATGGTTCAGGTTTTCCGTTGCGCACGAGGTGCGGTAATCATCGAGCTGGTCGAACAATCGGCGGGCGCGGCAAAGAGAGCCAGCGGCGGCCTTTAAGCCGTTTGCCTCCAAGAAACTCACGACTTGGGCGTCGAAATCACGGAGCGACCGTTCGCAAGCCTCCACCGTTTTCTTGTCCTGCTGAACCACCCAGTCGCGCTTCTTAAGCTCCTCTTCAAGCTCATCTTCACCAGGAATCGGCTTCAACGCCATCGAAACACCTGCCGCACCGATTACCAGGGCAAACGCAACCAATGCCACCCCAGCAATCAGGTAAGAGATACCGCCATGATCAGGGGAGCTGTACAAAACAAACGAACCGGCGAACGCCATAAGCAGCGTTAACGACAATGCCAATCCGAGCTTCACCTTGCGCTGCGAAGCAAACTGATTCTTGCTGTCGGCGGCCTTTGCCCGCTCGGCGAACACTTCGTAATCCGACTGAGAGCGAACGGCGTCCATACGTGCAGCATCTAGAGAATGCTCCAGTTTCGCGCGGCGGCGCTCGAAATCGTCGAGGCTATCTGCGAGCCGATACTGATCTTCTCTGCTCAAACCGACCAGCTCGGTGAGCTCGAGTGGCGGGTCGCCCTCATGCTTAGAAGCTTCGTCCTCCAAACGCAACGCCTCATGGAGCGATGCGCGCGACTCCTCGATGGAGCGATCGATTTCACCTATGCGAGCGCAGAGTGTTTTCAGCCCTTCTATTTCCGCATTAAGCTGCTGCTGCGTTTCTGCAAGCAGGTCTCTCCGCGGGCCCCACGAGGCGAGCGTTTTCTCCTGCGCTCGCAGCGCATCAGCCTCTTCGCGCCCTTGATGAACCAACTCGCGCAGACGCAGACGTTCTTCTGTTAAGTTAGGCACCGAATTCGGGTTCTTAGCGGAACGGGAAAGCTCCTGCTTGATACGCTCGTTCACTTCGTCAAGCGCATGAGCAGGGGAAGACCCCGTACCAGAACCAGCGGTAAGCAAATGGGCCGTTACTTCGTTATGACGATCGAGGCGCAAAAGCTCATCGCTCGTTAGCGCGAAAATGGTGTTGTAGGTTTCCTGGTCGATATCGGCGAGCAACCCTGCAGGAACGGTTATCCCTTCGCTGTTCTTGGCTCGCTTGACCTCAGACACTTCGCCAGTCGAGCTGTCGCGGAAGAAGAGGCTCCCTACGCGCTCTGCCGATTCGGGGCGATACGGATTGCCCTGTCCCCTAGAGCTCGGCCAGCCGAACAGAACGCCCTTCACCAATTCATTGAGCGTGGTTTTGCCAGCTTCGTTAGGACCGTACACCACATTCAGACCAGGTGAAAATGGACCCACAATGGTGTTCGAGAACTTCCCGAAACTCGACATTTTCACATGCTCAAGGAAGAGAGGGCTAATGCGCATTTCGTCACTGGTATTTTTCTTTTCGCCCATTAAGCCTCACGCCCCAACAGATCGAGCACAAGCGTTTCAGCCTCATCGCACAAGGTAGGCATTGCGCGTCCAAGCGTTTTAGGCAAAGGAAGGTCGCGGCTGCAGAATTCGTCTTCCACACCCTGAAGCGCAGCCGCGTCTCCTTTTCGGTACTCATCGAGCGCACCAAGATACGCTGCAGGGAACAGCCGCTCGGCACGAAGAGCCTCTTTGTCGAGAGGTGCCGAAGTGCGGCCTTGGATATCATCGATGAAGAAAAACGGGTACGAATCGTTCACCGCCTGGCGAAGGTCGTCAAGCACATGAGCGTCAAGGCGCGAATGGAGGCTCGTCTTGCCGGTAAGGATCACGCGGAATATCATGCGCTGGCAGCACGCATCGGCATTGGCGGCAAACTGCGCAGAAACAATGCGTTCCTGAACATCGGCAACCGTTTGGCACTCAGACACATCCACCTCTAAGCGACACCATTCAACTTGCGCCATGGGAAGGAAGTCTGCCTGAACGGGGGAGCCTTGCGAAAGCGTAACCTGATACACCCCGTGAGGACCGGTTTCCACCACGCTCCTGCCCTGAGGGCACCCCGAAAAGGCGATGCGCGGATCACGAGAAGCAGGCATCAGGCGCGGCTGATGCACATGGCCGCATGCCCAATAATCAACATCGCGCGAAAGCAGGGTTTTAGGTTGCACCGGCGAGCGGGTAGGATCGATATCGAGGCCTGTATGCAGAACGCCAATCATAAAGGGCGCATGAACGCCCAGCTCACGCTGGGCGGTTTCACGTGAAACCCCTTCAGAGATATCAACTCCGGCAGGCCAAGACTGGCTGAAATATCCGCGTCCACCGATAAGCGCAAGCGGCTCACCGCCACGTTCGTACAGCGCAAAACCAGGTTTACCCGCGCCCAACAAATGAGCGTTTTTCGGCAAGGCAGAAAAACTGTTATCCCACGACGTAAAGGGATCATGGTTGCCCGTTACAAAGTACACGGGGATACCTGCGTCATTGAGCCTTTCCAAGCCCGATACGAACAGCGAAAAATCAGCATACGAAGGGCGCGAGTCATCGAAGATATCACCTGCAACCACCACAAAGTCGACCCGCTTTTCTATAGCAGTGTCGATAATGCGCCGATACGCATCGGGGATGGCCCTCAGCAGAACGTCGGCCCACAAAGGCGAACTTGCGCGGAGCCCTTTAAAAGGCGCTCCCAAGTGCAAGTCGGCTGCATGTATGAACGTGATCGTGCTCAACCCAGCCTGCCTCTCGTAAAACTAGTAACGCGAATCGTCGAAGTGATTGGTGAACTTGGTGAATTCAGGGATGAACGTAAGCGGGATGTCGCGCGTGGGGCCGCTACGATTCTTCGCCACAATAAGCTCAGCCATGCCCCAATCGGGGCGGCTGTCCGATTCAGCCTCAGCTTCTGTGGTGCTTCGGTCAATGAACATAACGATGTCGGCGTCCTGTTCGATAGAACCCGATTCGCGAAGGTCGGAAAGCATCGGGCGCTTGTCGGTGCGCGACTCAACACCACGAGAAAGCTGCGAGAGCGAAATAATAGGCACTTCGAGTTCCTTTGCCAGAACTTTCAGACCACGCGAGATTTCGGCAACCTCAACGGCGCGGTTGTTGGGATGGGGGATTACCGGTTGCATAAGCTGCAGATAGTCAACGATGATCAGGCCATTTTTCTTGTTGCGCATCATACGGCGCGCCTTGGTGCGCAGTTCGACGATAGAAAGACCAGCCGAGTCGTCAACATACAGCTCGCAGTTGGAAAGGTCACTGGAAGCCTGAATAAGCTGGCTCCAGTCTCCTTCGGTAAGCTGGCCGTTGCGCATACGCGAAAGAGCAAGGCCTGCTTCCGCCGCCAGAAGCCTCTGCGTGATTTCGTTGGAGCTCATTTCCAAGCTAAAGAACGCTACGGGTGCGCCGGACTTGGCGGCGTTTGCCGCAAGGTTCATAGCGAACGACGTTTTGCCAACGGCGGGACGGGCAGCCAGGATGATAAGGTTGCCAGGACGCAAGCCGCAGAAAAGCTTATCCACATCAATGAAGCCGGTGGGCACACCCTGAAGCATTCCTTCGCGGTTACCCATTTCGGCAATTTCCTCATTCGCTTCTACCAACAACTCCTGAATGCCTTTGAAGCTGGAATTTACCGTTTGCTCGGTAACGCCGAACAACGCTGCTTCCGACTGAGAAATAAGCTCTTTCGGATCGGCGGGGGAATCGTAAGCAAGTGAGGTAATCTGAGCGGCGCTCATAAGAAGCTCACGGCGAATGGCATCGCGGCTTACGATTTCAGCATGATGCTGCCAGCTGGTGAACGCAAACGTGTTATCGGCAAGTTCCAGCAGATACTGCTGGCCGCCAACTGCCTCCAACTGACCCGCTGCCTTCAAGTTGTCGGAAACGGAGATAACGTCGATAGGTATGGAACGCGCGTTCATTTCGCGCATTGCCTCGAAGATCATCTTGTGAGCAGGACGGAAGAAGCTTTCGGGCTTCAGCTTCAAGGATACTTCCTCGAACACGCCCGTTGACAAAAGACATGCCGCTAAAACCGTTTGCTCAGCCTCGATGTTCTGAGGCAAAGACTTGCGCGCTTCAGAAGCTGGCTGATTGTTTTCAGGCATGAGGGTCTGCTCCTTGGTGATTCGATGGTTAGCACCCTCATAATACCTGCTTTGTTGCCGAGCCTCGATCAAGACTCGGCAACAACACCAAATAGCTTGACCCCGTCGAGGAATCATCCTCAACGGGGTCAAAGTCAGGCTCCGCTCAACTTGGCAGTTAGTACAGTGGCGGACAAGTTTCGTAGGAATCCAAGTTGGGGAGCACTTCTTTATATTGGTTGAGACGCGCTCGGATAATAGGGCGGATATTGGACAGCTGCCTGCCCGTTACCGTTTCTTTTTCCGCATAGGGCCGCAAAGCTTCGGCAAGGTCGGCGTCGCCCACGGTGTCCCGTATCCAGTCGGCGTAGTACTCAACCCCAATCAGGTTGACTTCCCCATGCACCTGATAAGCAACATACGGGCTTATGGGTTTCAAGAACTCAACACTGTCGGGAAAACTGCGCAGGTGTTTTGGCTGTGCGCCACCGCAACGGGAAAACAAAACGCCAACCGCAGACTCTTCGAGCGGCAAGAAACGGCTCCAATAACGAACCTGATCCTTGCTGGGAAGAGGCAGTGCTTCAACGCTTTTCACTTTCTCTTGCTCAATCTCTTCCTGCATCAGCTGACTTTTGATGGGATTCAGCGCTTCCTTTCCCCAGGAACGGGCATCAATCGAAGCGGCGCTGGTCTCTTTTTCGCTGCCCATCCAGCATCACTCTTCCTCTTCCAGACCGAGCACGCCATGAGCCTCAAGCTCATCGGCTACATACCCAAGGCCTTCAGCCTCCAAGGCGGAGCGCTTCAGCCAGCCATGGGCCACGTCGCAACCTTCCAGGCGATAGAAATGGCTCTTCAGTTCTTCGGTCTTTTCCCTGTCAAGCTGACGTCCCGACACGTCCTTGTAGGCCCATTCGTGCGTTTCCTCGTTGTAGGTTGGCAGACAATAGGCAATCTCGTATGAGGTTTGAGGAACCTTCGGGTTTTGAGGCTGGTCATAAACGTAATCCGAGAATATCTCCACTTCTCGCGTACGGCCTTGAAGCTGCCATATTGCGCGATCGAGGTCGTAGACCTTCTTGCCTAGCCAAATAACGTCCTCGAAGCTCTTATCCCATCCTGTGCAGGCATTGAGGAATTTCGGCTCCCCTTCGGGCGTCATTCCCTCGAAGTCCTTACCGTAAGGGTTAACCAAGTCGGTCCATGCCCAGTCGCACAAGCCAACCGTGTTTTTCCAAGAGCGGTTGTAGTAAATGGTCCAAGCTACCGCCTTCGCACATGGCTCCTTGTAAATGCCTTCGTCTGAATAGTCGATCATTTCGGGATCGCAGAAGGGAACCAGCTTCTTGCCCATAATTTCCGCCAGGCGCGCGGCCGATACATCGGGTTCCCTCCCTTGAGCGTAGTTCTGGGATGGAGTCCAGTAACAGGGAAAATCCAGGTCATGGCTGTTGATATCGCGATCGGTGAGGATGGAAGCGAACCCCCAGTCAGCTGATGTGCGCGGATCATAATGGTGCCCATAGCTGTACTGGAGAACGGGCAGCATGCCGGTGGAAGAGTCTTCCTCCCAACGTCCCCATTTCTCAGCACACGGCTGCAATCCCAGTGCGAGGTCGGCTCCAATGTCGGTCAAATTAACGATCGACGAGATAAGGGCATTGGCGAATTCAATAGTGCCCATCTTTTCGAACGGCAAGCTGGAATCGATTTCTTTGCCTGGTCCGATCAGCCCCCTTTCATAGAGCCTCATCAGCCAGAAAGTAATAGGCATAAACGAATTCGCGTTCATGCCAACTCGGTTGAGCAGGGTTGCTGCTTTCGCAGTGTTCTCTGTGATAACCCCATCATGAGCCGCTTTATCCTGAGGGGTAAACCAATGAAAACCAATGCACATTGCTTCGTTTCCGTAATAGTTCGAGGTTCTGCCCCTGCATGCGCGGACGCAGCCTACGCAACCATAGGGCCTGCTCGATACTCCCGTTCCGTAGAAGCGGGTCGAATTGCCGGGAGGAGAAGAGATATCCTGCATGCCGATGTAATTGTTGGGGTTGTCGGCATGACCGCCCCAGGTGTATTGCTGAGCCCACAAACGCGCATCCATCATTGCCTGAGGATCGGCTATCTCAATGCTCTTCGTTCCCAAAAAGCCTATTGCCTTTAGGTTTTTGGCAGCCCATACGCCACCAAAACCACCTTGACCGATAACGTGAGCCATGTCGGACACCAGCGAGGAAAGCGGACCGTAATTCTCCGGATTCGGACCTGTGGTAAGAATAGCGGGGCGCTGGGTGGTTTTTCCCGCATCGCGCCAACCAGAAGCGATGGTATTCCAATCGCCCGCATGATAATCGTGGACCATCTGAGGCATCAGGACTTCCTGCGTTTCTTGCGTATCAAGAGCCCAGAGCGACTCAGCGTCGTTGAAGGTTACCCGGTCATTAACAACACTGACCCACACCTTACGCTTAGCTTGCCCTAAAAGAACAAAGGCATCGTAACCAGCATGCTTCATCATAGGCCCAAAGCGTCCACCCATGTTCGAGCGCGTAAACCAGGGCGTAGGATACCCCTGAGTACCAACCGCTACCATTTCAGCGCGGCCGCCGCCTGATGGGGTTGGTGTACCCGCAATAGGGGACGTTGCTAGAGCGCACACGTTCTTTGGATCAGAGGGGTCGGTAATAGTTTTGTCCTCGCAGTAATCCCAAAACAGTGCAGCAGCCATCCCATGACCACCGATCCACTCTTCGTACTTTGACGTCGGAACGGTTTCGTATGTTTCCTTATCGAGATGCAAGATCAAGATCTTGCCTGCAAATCCATTTGCCATTTGCTTTCACCTGCCCTTATTTCTTCGCGGAGCTGCCTTCACTACCAGGATTGCCGGTAGCGCCAACGGCATACGTCATCATCGATGGCCAGCTTGTTCCCGTCCGCAGATCCACGTCGTATTGGGATCCGCCTGTTTCTTTGGGGAGTTCTTTGACGAATTTAATGGCACGTTCAGGGCATACCGATTCACAGGCACGAACGCCATCGGATCCAATTTCGTGTTCCCAAAACGGCGTATTGGTGCAAAGGTCGCATTTCTGCGAATGCTTATCTTCGTTGTTCCACTGCAATCGAGAGGGGGAATTCGGGCATGCGGAAATACACTGCATACACCCGATGCATTTGTCGGGGTCAACCACACGCACGTTATCGTTCTCTTCGTCGATGTGGCAAGCCCCCGTAGGACATACCGAAACGCATTTAGGCTCTGCGCATTGATGGCATTGGAAAATGGTCATGTCATAGGGGAAATGCTGGAATGAATCGCCCACGATCTGAATTCGCGCAAGGCCAGGATTCGTTACCCCATAATGGGTCATCGCGCATGCCATCATGCAATTTTGGCACCCACAGCACCTCATGCTATCCACGATGAGATAGCCACCTGAAACGGGAAATGCCACATCGATGCTGTTTTCACGCGCAAATGCCATGATGCCGCTCGTACCAAGCGTTGTAGCAGCCAGCAACGTACCAGCCAATGCAACAAATTTACGGCGTGTTACCCCTTTGGGTTTCTGATTTTCCGACGCTTCGGACGCCAGATCCTCTTCGTTGTTCTCCAGCATGCTGCAAGGGGGATCTTTCTGCAGCTCGGAGTCTTCATACTGCTTTGACATTATGTCTGCCCTTTCGTTTCGAGCAATTCCCTTGGGGGAGGGAATCTCAAAATCTATTACGAGCAGACCGCCATACCGACATACCCATGCAAGGCAAAATATATGTGCCAAACGTTCAAGATCTGTAAGTTAGCTATCGAATGGCGGATACCACTCGGCGAATAGGGAATTATTCTCAATCAAGGCAAAAAGCCACTGCTAATCACCCAAAGCCTTACTCGGCTTTTCGTTCTTCGGAAACAATGTCCTCATACCAATCAGGATGCTCTTTCTTCACTTCCTCTTCCGGCATCCAGCCATGGATCATGGAAGGAAAAGTCTTCCATGACCAAGGAACCAGAACCGCAAAGAACACATGGGCAAGAAGGAACAAAAGCATGGCAACCGTGCCGATATCGTGCAGTAACGTCGCAGCTGAAACCAAGAAACCAGGAAGGTCGATAGAGTGCTGGATCGACTTGATTATGCCCGTGAAAGCCATAAGAGCACCCACGAATATCGCGAAAACGTACGCCATATTCTCACTTTGGAAGTATTTCTTTTCTTTGGGGTACTTTGCCTTCTTGAATCCCAGCTGGGCACCGTAGTGATTCAACGTTGAAGAGATTGCATCTCTGTTGGGAAGATGCTCTTTCATACGCGCGGGCTCGGAAATGGCATTGCCAATGTAATAAAACGTCCCAAACAGAAATACGCACGCCGCAACAAAATGGACATTCAGGGCAATTACCGCTTCTTCGCTGATTGAAATAAAGCTGATAAAAAAACTTAATCCCATGATAATGCCTGAAATCAGGAGAAACAGTGTGCCTAAAGCATGAGGCCAATGCTCTAGGCGAGCCGCCACGTCATGACGGTAGATCTTACCGTTCTTACGATAGGGCTTCGTTCTCTTGGTGAAGTAAGTGAGTATCAGCCCTAAGCAAGGCATCAGAAGAAGTAGCCACAAAAAATGGTCGAACAAAAGGGAGCTTGATACGCTCATAACGATCTCCTTTCGCTATAAATCACTTTGCATGGGAACGCGATATGGAGATCTGTTTTCTGTCAGGCTAGCACCATCAGCTAGTCACTTGAAACGAAGCTTGCTACTGGCCTTATTAACCATGTGAACATGTTATAAATCATTTTAAAGAATCATTATTTCTAAAAAAATTCATCGCGATGTGCCGAGAATCACCATCTCGGCGCCGCTTGATAAAAAGCCCATGACCAGCTTGCACATGTCAAAATACGAGCACAATCACATGCTGTAAAGTGCAGCTTGCTATTGCCTTTCACCTAGAAACAGAGAAAGGCCACCCTTTCGGGTGACCTTTCGAAAAAGCAGATAAGAAACTACTCAGCAGCTTCTTCGGTTGCCTCTTCTGCCTCTACTGCTTCTTCAGCAGCTTCCTCGGCAGGAGCAGCAAAGGTTGCCTCGTCGCCTACGAGCAGAGCGAGGTTAGCCTTGATGTCACGGTAGAGAGACACAACAACGGTGTGCTCGCCAGCGGACTTGATGGCATTCTTGATCTCAACGCGACGACGGTCGATGTCGAGGTCAGCCTGAGCCTTAACAGCGTCAGCAACCATCTGAGCGGTTACGGAGCCGAAGAGAACGCCCTCTTCGCCCACGCGAACCTCAACCTTAACGGTGAGAGCTTCGAGCTGAGCCTTCATCTTGTTAGCGTCAGCAATGCGGTTCTCTTCGCGAGCAGCAATGTTGTGCTTGCGCTGCTCGAGCTGCTTCAGGTTGCCCTTGGTAGCCAGAACGGCCATACCCTGGGGAAGCAGGTAGTTGTTAGCAAAGCCAGGAGCTACGTCTACAACGTCGCCTTCGCCGCCCTTGTTCTTAACTTCGGTAAGAAGGATAACTTTCATTTCATCCTCCTCTTAGCGATTACGGCGATCGCCGCGGCCGCTTACAGCAGGCACAGCGTAGGGCATGAGAGCCATTTCGCGTGCGCGCTTAACAGCATTGGCGATATCGCGCTGGTGCTGGGTGCAAGCGCCCGTAACACGGCGGGGCTTGATCTTCCCACGGTCAGTAACATACTTGCGCAGCATCTGGGTGTCTTTGTAGTCGACGTATTCCGCATGATCCTTGCAGAACTGGCAATACTTTCGACGAGGCTGCTTGGTGTAGTCAGACATGTTAACCTCTTTCGAATGATTAGAACGGGATGTCGTCGTCGTAAACAGAGGCATCTACAACCGGTGCAGCCATTGGAGCTGCCGCCATCGGTGCCTGGGCCATAGGCGCTGCCATGGGAGCCGCGGCGCGAGGAGCACCATCGTTGCGGCTGGTCATGAACTCGATCTCGTCAACAATAACTTCGATCTTGCTGCGCTTCTGACCATCGCGCTCCCACTGGCTCCAACGAAGTTTTCCCTCGATGGCTACCTTGCTTCCCTTGGAAAGGAAACGGGAAACGCTCTGTGCACGAGCACCAAACATAGTGCAATCGATGAAGTTGGGATAATCTTCCCATTCACCCGTCTGCTGGTTCTTGCGACGATCGTTAACTGCGACGCCGAAACCCAGAACGGGCATTCCGCTTGCGGTGGAACGCAAATCGGGATCACGGGTAAGGTTTCCGCTGATTACAACTCGATTGATACTCATATCGATACCTCTTTCACAACGTGGACTAATCCGTCCACCTTTTGATTTCCTTGAAAATTAATCGCGATCGGTGCGAGCAACGATCATGTGACGTACAACAACATCGGAGATGCGGAGTACGCGGTCGAGCTCAGCAATGTTGCTGGGCTCTGCATGGAAATCGATAAGGGTGTAATCACCGTCGGTAAGACCGTTGATTTCGTAAGCGAGCTTGCGCTTACCCCAGTTATCAACATTATCAACGACACCGTTACCTTCTGCGAGGGCGGTCTCGATACGCTTCATAACAGCGAGACGAGATTCTTCGTCAATAGACGGAGCTACAAAATACAAGAGTTCATAAGCCTTCATCAGTTCACCTCCTCTGGACTTACGGCTTCGGGTTTAAAGGCTACCCCGAAGCAGGAAATTAGCCTTGTTAGGTTACCAAACACAACAAGGAAGAACCGATGACTCTGCGAGAACTCACGGTTTGCACACATTAGCCTTACAAATCTCCTGGAACCATCCTATTCCCCTCATCTGAAATAGATGCGAAAACAATGCGAAAGTTCCGAGAAAAACAGTACGTCGGCACCTTTGCCGCACAGCCTCGCGCCTTTTAGCAACGGCACATCAACAAAAAAAAGAGCCGGCATCGCTGCCGGCTCTCCAAATTGGATTCGTTACTCTTCGGTTGCTTCTTCCTGAGCTTTAGGATCAAGGCTTCCCTCTACCTCAAGCTCAAGCTTGAGGTTTTCCATAAAGTTGGGGGCAGGGCCGATGTAGACAACCTCGCGCTCGATTCCCTCCTCATCGTAAAGATAGCCAAACGCGTATCCCTGCTCTTCGCCCGGCAAGCCACCTTCAGCGATAAGGGCGTCCTTTTGGCCTTCATCGGTATCAACATAGCCGTCATAGCAGAATGCATATGCCGTAGCGCCACGAGCGCCCTGAACCTCATTGCGGGCGGCCAGGAAACATTCCTCGGCATCGTCGCCTGGGTGGGTTTCAATGAAGAGGTTTTCCTTTACCGCAAGACCAGTGAAGGGGATAACGTCTTTGCCTTCTTCCATCTTGTCGGCAGCTTCGTCCAAAACAGCGACGATAACGGCCTTCAGCACGTCATCAACGTCTTCTACGGGGATATCGTTTTCGGGATCTACCACACGATCTACCATGGTCGTCCTTTCCCTTTTCTTCTAAACCAATGCAGCCCAGTGTACTCTCGCAAGCAGAAAAGCCCAACCCAAACTCCGCCAACGAGCACAACCCATCCATGAGGACCAAACTATGCAAAAGGCCTGCCAAAGGCAGACCTTTAAAATGCTGGCGGAAGGGGAGGGATTTGAACCCTCGTTACCGGGAGTACCGGTAAAACGGTTTTCGAGACCGCCGCATTCAGCCGCTCTGCCACCCTTCCAAAATATGTGTCAGCCACCAAAGGGGCTGGTGAAAAAGAAAGCGCCCAATACAGGCGCTTTCGAAAAATCACTGGCGGAGAGATGGGGATTCGAACCCCAGATACGCTTTTGGCGTATACACGATTTCCAATCGTGCTCCTTAAGCCAGACTCGGACATCTCTCCAGCTGCAGCGCTTCTCGCGCATGCAAGGCTGTACTTTACACCATCTTAGTACCGGCTGACAAGAGAAAAATAGCCATCTTCTGACAAGATTTTTAAAGGAACATCAAAAAGGCCAGAAACACACTCGGTGGTAAGGGCTTCTTCCTTGGGCTTGTCCCCGTAAAGCTTGCCGTCTTTGATCATCACCACACGCTTGATTTCGGGAATGATGTCTTCAGGATAGTGCGTAACCAAAATAATGGATTTGCCGGCAGCAACCAAATCACGCATTGCCTTGCGAACAAAGTACATGCCTTCCGGGTCAAGCGCCGTAGTGGGCTCGTCGAACACCAATACCTCAGGATCGTGGACAAGCGCACGGGCAATTAGCACGCGGCGGGCCTGACCGGAGGACATCGTCATAATGTCGCGGTCAGCGTGTTCCCTCATTCCCAAAAATTCCAAAGCACGCAAAGCCTTTTCCTTGCCCGCTTCAGTCATATTGTGACGACGTGGAACGCCGAGAACGCCAAACAAGCCGCCATACACCACATCGAGAGCCGGAAGGTGGACGGTTATCTGATCCTGCATCGTTGAGGAAACAATACCCAGGCATTGTTTGACTTCCTCAAGCGTGACCAGCGACTTCCCTTTGAACAGCACCGGAGCTTCATCGCGATGCAAAGGAAACACCTCGCGGGTTATGAGGTGAATGAACGTAGATTTACCAGCACCATTCGGCCCGATAAGAGCAATGCTTTCGCCTTGCTGCAGGGTGAAATCCCCTACATTCAAGATTTCTTTTCCCTTACGGCGAACCACGGCGTCATGAAGCTCGATTAGAGGCGGTTTCGTTTCCATTGCTTACCTTTCCAGATAAATCAAGGCCACCTCATACGAGGTGGCCTTGGAAAAGCCTGATTACTTGGTTGTTACTGACCAGAATTCTCGGAATCAGTGTTCTGCTCGTTGGAAGATTCCGATGATCCTTCCGTTGCCGATGCGTCGGCATTGGTGTCGGCGGAAGCGCCATCGGTGGAGTCGTCAGAATCGTCACTCGAAGAATCGCTGTTATCGTACTTTGTCATATCAAGGTTATAGGGCACATTCTCGGGCATGTCGTTGTTCTGGATGTCGGCCTGAGCCTTGTAGTCATTGAACCAATTGGAATATGCGGTGGACTTGTTCTGGTCCTTCACGATATTCGAAATATAGTCAACGAACTCCTGAGGGTACGCAGAAAGGCTGGTTGCCGTGCCGTCGCAGGTAAACTCGTCGGTGCATTTGATGATGTGAATACCGTAATCGCTCGTTACCAAACCAGATACCTGACCAACAGAAAGACCATCGAGAGCATCGGTGTAGTCGGTTACGAATGAATTGATGGCATCCCAGCCAACATTACCGCCGTCAGCTGCAGAAGCCGTGTCGGTAGAGTACTGCTTGGCTGCTTCGGCGAAGTCAAGCGTTCCGGCGTTGATCTGATCGAGCACTTCCTGAGCCTTTTCGGTATCGCTCGACGCGAACAGAATATGGGAAGACTTCTTTGCACCATTGAACATGGTGTAATACGTATTAAGCATATCGAGCACCTTGGAGTCATCGGCGGTAGCTGCGTCTCCCGCAACCGCATCCTCCAAGGCCTTGTCGAGCAAACCGGCTTCAACGGATTCGCGATACTGATCCTCAGTCAAACCAGCGGAGGAAAGAGCCTGCTTCCAAGCATCATCGCTATCGTAATTAGCCTTCATGTTGTTGATTTCATCGTCAACCTGAGACTGCTCGACCGTAATGCCCTTTTCGTCGCACGCCTGCTTCTTCAGTTCGTTTTCAACGTAGTAATCGATTACCTGATCACGAACGGTGGCAGGGTCAAAGGAATTCTCCTTCATCCAATTGCCCCAGTCGTCGTCGCTGGTAAGGTCTGAACTAGTGCGGAAGTCCTGAATGTACTTAGTGATGGTATCTTCCTGAATCTCAGCACCATTTACCGTTGCTGCAACGCCGCCGGTATAGCCGTAATTCGTGCCGCCGCAGCCAACCAGGGCAATGCAGCAGGCAGCGGATACGCCGGCAACAGAAATCTTGCGAAGAAGAGCTCCGTGCTTCATATATGTTCCTTTTCCTACGGTACGAAACGAGGCCGCACCTGATGATCAGGTGCAACGCATGCTATTTTTACACAACGCAAATTTCGTGATTTCGTTCGCACAATTTGCCCACGTATCACCGCTGTTTAATCACACCCCCTCCATAAAAGACGGTTTTCCTAATGGGGGGCAAGCAAATTGCAATAGACCTGGCACCTGAGATTTTCCGAGTAGAGCTCCAACCGCGCTGAACAATATGATCTCATTACAGCATGCCGTTTCACGTGAAACGGAGCATCTTGCCTCATCTCGACACTCCTTGCCTACGCTCAGCGTTTATTGCCTCCGCTTGGCACTTATTGCCTCCACCCGCGCATTTCACTTCTTTCTTGCAGAATCAAGCAGCTCCCCGCTGTAAAAACAAAAAATCAGACTTCTTTGCAACTTTTTTGCGGTTGCGGACTCTCTTTCACCCCTGCAAAGCAAAAAGCAGCCGTCATATGGCTAATTACCTGCGTTTTTCTGCTTCAATCCACGATTAGGGAACTCGCAACAATCCGCAATCGCAAAAAAGTTGCAGTTCTAACCGATTTTTTGTTTTCAGGGTCCAGGGGAAGTGATTTGGGCGGCACTTTGAGTGGAGTATCCAGGCGCAACGCCATGGAACCCCTTTACGACGGCGCCATAGGTGGGTAATCCAATTCAGCTCTTCGAATCGGATTGATCCGATTCGCGCTATTGCCTACATCCGTCTTCACACCAGCGGGCGTCTCGTTGCAGGCTGTACTTAAAACAAAAAAGGCTGGACGACAAATCGTCCAGCCTTACAATTTGGCGGCTACCTTGGGTAAGCTCCCCCTTAGACACTCACCTCGTAAGAGGGGAGCCCGAGCCAAAAGGAGTAAGCCTATTTATTCTTCGCTTCCTTACGACGCTGGGTTGCGGAAAGGGTGCGCTTGCGGAGGCGAATAGACTGAGGCGTTACCTCTACCAATTCGTCATCTTCGATGTACTCAAGCGCCTCTTCGAGTGTAAACGTGATAGGAGGCGTAAGAGAAATAGCCTTATCGGCGCCAGAAGAGCGCTGGTTGCCCAGCTGCTTGGCCTTGGCGACGTTTACCACCATGTCGCCCTCCTTGGCGGATTCGCCAACGATCATGCCTTCATAGCAATCCTCGCCCGGGCCGACAAACAGCTTGCCGCGCTCCTGCAGGGTATCAAGCGCATATGCAACAGACTTCTCGGTTGCCATAGCAATCATGCAGCCATTCTTACGGCCGATCATCTCTCCAGAATAGGGGCCGTATTCACGGAAGTGGTGGAACAGCACCGCTTCGCCGTGGCTTACATTCAGGATTTTGGTCTTCAGACCCATGGTGCCACGGGAAGGAATGGCAAACGTGAGATGAGTCATGGTTTCGTCGGACACCATATCCTCCATGATGCCGCCTGCGGTACCCATAACCTCAATTGCCTTGCCGGAATAGTCGTTGGGAACGTCGATAGTTGCTTCCTCGATAGGCTCGAGCTTGTTGCCAGCCTCATCTTCCTTGTAAACAACCTGAGGACGACCGACCTGGAATTCGAAACCTTCACGACGCATGGTTTCCATGAGAACGGAAAGATGAAGAACACCACGGCCGGCAACGCGAACGCCCGACTTGTCTTCGGTTTCCTCAATACGCATGGAGATGTTGCTCTCCTTTTCGCGCATCAGGCGCTCCTTCAGCTGACGGGCGCCAACGATATCGCCCTCTCGACCAACCAAGGGACTCGTGGAAGCCTCAAACACAACAGCCATGGTGGGCTCTTCAACAGCCAGGGGCTCCATCTCGACCGGGTTTTCAGGATCGGTGATAACATCGCCGATGTCGGTCTGCTCTACACCGATAACAGCCACAATATCGCCTGCACTGGCTTCAGGAACCTCAGCCTTGCCCAGATTCTCAAAGGTATACACCTTGCGGATCTGCGCGTTGTAGCGGTTGCCGTCGGGCTGGATTACCAGAACCTGTTCTTTTTCATGGATAGTGCCACTCTGCAGACGACCGATGCCAATGCGTCCCTCATAGCTGCTGTGATCAACCGTGCAAACCTGAAGGGCAACAGGGCCGTCTACATCTACGTCAGGGCAGGGGATTTCCTTCAGAATGGTATCCAGCAAGGGAACCATGTCCATGTTGCCGTCATTGACGTCGTAGCGTGCGTAGCCATTAACTGCAGAGGCATAAACAACAGGGAAATCAAGCTGCTCGTCGCTTGCACCCAACTCAACCATCAAGTCAAATACCTTGTCGACGGCAGCATCGGGGTTAGCATTGGGGCGGTCGATCTTGTTGACCACAACAACGATGCGCAAACCACGCTCAAGGGCATGCGAAAGAACGAAACGGGTCTGGGGCTTGGGGCCTTCATAAGCATCAACAATGAGCAATGCGCCATCTGCCATGTTGAGAACGCGCTCCACCTCGCCACCAAAGTCGGCATGACCGGGGGTGTCGATAACGTTGATCTTAGTGTCCTTGTAATGGATGGAGATGTTCTTAGAGAGAATGGTAATGCCGCGCTCGCGCTCCTGATCGTTCGAGTCAAGTACGCGCTCAGCAACTTCCTGGTTTTCGCGGAATACATGCGAGGACCAGAGCAGGCGGTCGACCAACGTGGTTTTACCGTGGTCAACGTGCGCAATGATTGCCACATTGCGGATGTTTTCCTGTTTCATCTACTTCTTCCTTCTTAAAGACGTTGTCTTGTTAACCCATAAGCGGTAAAAGCTTACCAGCGCGAATGAGCCCAAACAGGGCAGACCAGTCGCTCTACACAAAAAAGAAGCCGTCCATTCGGACGGCTTCGAAAATTCGTGGTGGAGCATAAGGGGATCGAACCCTTGACCTCAGGCTTGCAAAGCCCGCGCTCTCCCAGCTGAGCTAATGCCCCACGTAGGTTATGTGCGATTTCGTTATCAATAAACGCTCCACCGGCTAACTCGGCTCACGGTGGAGCGTTTATCAGTAAAAAAATGGTGGGCCCAAGCAGATTTGAACTGCTGACCTCACGCTTATCAGGCGTGCGCTCTAACCAACTGAGCTATGGGCCCGAAATCGCGCTCAATTAATATACTTCCTACCCCCATATGGGTCAAGAAGAATTTTGCATTTTCTTAAAAAAGTTTTCGCCAATTACTCTTTCAAATAGTTATCTTACATATATCCCCAGGTCATACTACTATTTTC
>URJE01000011.1 GCA_900547965.1 uncultured Eggerthella sp.
GGTGCGGCCAACCGCAAGGCCAGAGCCGTTGAGCGTGTGAACAAGGCGCGAGCCCTTGAAGTTTTCGGGATCGCGATACTTGATGTTGGCGCGACGTGCCTGGAAGTCCTCGCAGTTGGAGCAAGAGGAGATTTCCTTGTAGGCGTTGTAGGAAGGCAGCCAAACCTCCAGGTCGTAGGTCTTAGCTGCGGAGAATCCGATGTCGCCCGTGCAAAGGCTGATTACGCGATAAGGCAAGCCCAGAAGCTGCAGGATGTTCTCGGCATCGGCAACCATGGATTCCAGATCGTCGTAGCTTTCTTCAGGCTTTGCGTACTTGACCATTTCCACCTTATCGAACTGGTGCACGCGAATAAGGCCGCGGGTGTCGCGTCCAGCGGAACCAGCCTCTTCACGGAAGCAAGGCGTGAAGGCGCAGTACTTAAGGGGCAATTCGCTTGCCTCAAGCACTTCGCCGGAATGGATATTGGTAAGCTGCACCTCTGCGGTGGGAATGAGGTACATGCCTTCGCGGGTTTTGAACAGGTCGTCTTCAAACTTAGGAAGCTGGCCGGTGCCGGTAAGCGTGGTGGCGTTGGCCATAGCCGGGCACCACCATTCCTTGTAACCACGGGAGGTATGCGTGTCGGCCATGAAATTGATGAGCGCGCGCTCGAGACGAGCACCTAAGCCGCCCAGCAGCACAAAGCGGCTACCTGCAAGCTTTACGGCACGCTCAGCGTCGATGATGCCAAGCTCTGCACCCAAGTCCCAATGAGGCTTCATCTCGAAGCCTTCAGCCTCGAAGTTGCGCGGGGTGCCCCAACGGCGAACTTCGGGGTTGTCGTCTTCGTCCTTGCCAACTGGAGTAGAATCAGCCGGCATGTTCGGCGTGGACATGAGCATATCGCGCAGGCCTTCGTCGGCTGCAGCGCGTTCGGCGCTGAACTGAGCGATCTGGTTTTTGAGCTCGGAAACCTCGGCCTTTGCAGCCTCGGCTTCTTCCTTCTTGCCTTCGCCCATCAACTTGCCGATGGACTTGGAGATAGCGTTGCGCTTTGCCTGAAGCTCTTCTTCCTTAGCAATTGAAGCACGACGTGACTCGTCCAATTCCTGGAAGCGCGCGGAATCCCACGTATGATTGCGATTCTGCATCGCAGTAGCGACTTCATCAAGATGTTCGCGGACGAACCGAATGTCTAGCATGACTGCCCTTTCGACGTGCTTTATACGGTATGTTTCCGTTTGAAAACAGTAGCGCTAGTATACTCTTATTCACCTAGCACGCGCAGGCGGCTTACCCGTTCGCGCAATGAACAAATCCGTGAGAGGAACCCATGGACTTCGCCGAGCTCTATCATTTCCTGTTTGAAACCATCGAAGGCATCGGCTGCCTTATTGTGGCATGCCTGGTTCTTACCACCATCATTGCGGCCATTTTGGAATACCGCACGCGCAAAGCCTTCAAAGATCGCGGCGAAAAAAACGAAGACGATTGGGAGTTCGAGGACAAATAGCCCCAGCGCTCAGCGCCGCTGCGCTCGCCCCTCGCCGCGCTTCAGATTAGCTATCTCCCAACATGGGCGGCATAGCGCGCAGGAACAAGTACCCAACGATGAACAGCAGGGCAATGGAAAGCACGCCCAGCGAAGAGCTTCCCGTTAGCTGGGTAAAGGCGCTTACCAGGAAGGTGCCCATAACAGCAGCGTACTTGCCGAAGATATCGAAGAACCCGTAGTACTCGTTGGCGCGCTCCTTCGGAATGAGCTTGCCGTATTCCGAACGCGAAAGCGCTTGGATACCGCCCTGGAACAAGCCAACGCAAATTGCCAAGATCCAGAATTCCACCGCACTCTTCAAGAAGAATGCCGCGAATAAAACGATAAAGAAGTATGCAAGTACGCCTACCTTCAGCATGCGCTTGGTTCCAAAGCGTTTCGCCAAGTTGCCATAAGCGATTGCGGAAGGAAACGCCACAAACTGGGTTACCAGCAACGCCAACACCAGCTGCGTCGAGTCGATACCCAGATCGGTGCCGTAGCTGGTGGACATCTTGATTACCGTATGCACGCCATCGATGTAGAAGAAAAACGCCAGCATGAAGAACAGCAGGCGCTTGTCCCTCATGATGCTCTTCACCGTTCCCTTCAACCCTGAAATAGTGGTGCGCAGCACATGGTCGGAGCGCTTTTTGCCGTGCAGCTGCTTCACGTTCTTGGCAACCGGAACCGTAAAGATCACCCACCACACTGCGGTGATGATGAACGCGATTTTCATGCCAAGCTTCGCATCGATGCCGAAACTCGATCCTCCCAAAACCACCGCCAAACACGCTATGAACGGGATGCAGGAACCGATGTAGCCCCAGGCGTAGCCGTGGGAAGAAACCTTGTCATAGCGCTCTTCAGTGGTGGCATCTACCAGGAAGGCATCGTAGAACACCATTGAGCCATTCAGCATAATGGCGGCAATCACATATACGACCAGGAAAGCAAGCGCATGTTCGGGTACGCCCAATGCGGCACAGGCAACCGCGCCGGTGCCCGCAAAGCCAACCAGGAACTTCTTCTTGTTGCCAGCCAAATCGGCAAGGCTTCCCAGCACGGGCATAAGCAAGGCAAGAACCAATGAGGCAACCGTTTCGGCATAGCCCCAAGCAACAACCACAGAAGAACCAGGGTCGGCGATGGAGGCAAAGTACACGGGGATCAGCGCCGTGGAAAGCATGACGAAGGCCGAATTACCCACATCGTAAAGAACCCAACTCAGCTCTTTTTTAGTGAGCCCAAAAGCCATAATCGTTACCCTTTCGTCCTTGAACGCACGCCCGTTTGGACGCATCATAAAACGCACACCAGTATACGGTGCATGCATATGGGATATCTAAAATATCCGTAAAGAAACGAAGGGGCGCATATGCCAGCGATTATCACTCACGACCAGTTCGGTCGCAAAGCTCTTGTTAAAGCGGCTGCCGACGTTGTTTCCAATGAGCGCGAGCGCAATGCCTTTTTGCTGGGAAACCAGGGGCCTGACCCGCTGTTTTACTGCGTAGCCAACCCCACTACCGCCAAATACCACGAGCTGGGAAACCTGATGCATCACACCGATCCCAGCGCGTTGCTGTTCTCGCTCGCCCAAAGCCTGGTATACCTGCCAGAAGCCGCTCATCCTTTGGCGAAGGCCTATATCGCAGGATTTCTTTGCCACTACTTGCTCGACCGAGCCGAGCATCCTCTGGTGTACGCGCAGCAGTATGCTCTGTGCGATGCCGGCATCGACGGACTGAGCGGCAAAGACGGATCAGAAGTGCACGCCATCATCGAAAGCGATTTGGATGAAATGGTGCTCTGGACCTGCGAGGGTAAAACCGTTGCCTCGTTCAGCCCACACAAGGAAATCCTGAAAGCCGACAGACAGACGCTCGCCATCATCTCCTACCTGGTTAGCATGGCGGTACATGATGCCTACGGCAAAGAGGTGAGCCCCGATTTGTTCACGAAAAGCGTCTTGGGATTCCGCCGCATCCAGCACGTGTTCCATTCGCCGCGCGGCATTAAGCGCACCGCACTGGGTAATATCGAGCGCAAGTTCCGCAAGCATTCGTTCGTGCAGGCCATGAGCCACCGCGCCGTTGAGCTGACCGTCAGTGAATTCGACAACCATCAGCGCGCCGCATGGATCAACCCCTTCACGAAAACGGTGAGCACCGCCAGCTTCCAGGACCTGTTCAACCAGGCACTTGAGCAGGCAACCGAATACATTCCCCAGATTGTTTCCGGCAACTTCACCATGGAACAAGCCCGCGAGCTTACGCAGGGGCTGAATTTTTCGGGGGAACTGGTAGAGCGCTAACGTGGATGGGGGTGAGCCATATCCGCTACTCCCCTTCATCAACGAAGGCACGCGAAGGCGCAGCGGTGCAGGTGAGCGCTATGGCAACCACCAAAGCGGCAATTACCGGCACCAGGGCAAGCGGGTTGGCAAGCAAGGTGGTTCCTGCCGAATCGGCCAACGACCCGGCCACTATGGCACCGATTTCCAGTGCCCCGGCAAGTATCATGCCCAACGAGCATAGCAAGCGATTGCCCGTACCGCACAAAGCCGACGAAACTGCGGCAGCAGCAACCCAAGCCGCCAAGGTTATCCACGTCGAAGGCAACACGAGCAAAGCAGCAACCAGGTCTTGGACGTTGCTGGCAAGGGGAATCAGGGCGTAGGAAACCGCATCCCAACCCGAAAGAGTATGCGACCCCAAGCCTGAAAGCGTTAGGGCAAGAACGCCTGCGAACAGCGCAGTTGCCGCCGCATCACGAGGGCGCAGCAAATAACCAGCCGCAAAAGGAGCAAGCGGCGCAAATCCAAACGACCCGATAAGCGCGGGAAGCAAACCGACGTTAGCCGCTTCATGCGAATGACGAGCAGCAAAGTACCACCAGCATGCCGCCGCGGCCATAAAGGCCACGCCCAGAACCGGAGAGCCGAATACGCATAGCGAAACTCCCAGCGCTTCGCAGGCAAACAGCGCGCCAACGGAAGGCGACAAGGCGGAAAGCAAAGCAAACGCCGCCAAAACGCCCCACGATATGGGATTGCTCCACGTATCGGGAGCCGCAACGGAATTGAGCGTCAAGAAGCCCAGAACCGCTGCGCTCGCTGCCGCCCATACGCGGGCAAACACCGATTTCATACGTCGCGTGGGACGCCACGGCTCACGCGGCTCTTCGGGCAACTCCGGCTCGTATTCGCCGGCTTCCTCTTCTACGGTTTCTTCAAGCTCGTTTCCTACCAGGCGCTTTAGCTTGTTGGCACCTTTACGCGGCCCTCCCAAACAAGGCTGCATTTGATCGGCGAACTCTTTTATCGACGCATACCGCTCATCGGGGTCGGGCGAAAGGGCGCAGAACATCACATCGTCTATTGCAGGGTCGAGCCCCTCCATGCACAGGGAGGGAATCACCAGTTCAGCGTCGTAGATTGCATCTTCAGCTTCAGGAATGCTGTTGGCCAAAAACGGATTGGCACCCGAGATCATTTCATAAGCCAAGCTGGCAAGGGCCCATTCGTCGCAGCGCTCGCTTAGGTTGCGCTGCTCCATCTGCTCGGGCGGCATATAGCCAATAGTGCCGCCTTCAGCAGCACCATAGCCGGCCTCCCCCGCCAAGCGCGCCAGGCCAAAATCGGTAACTTTCACGTGCCCTTGCTTGTCGATCAGCACATTTTCGGGCTTGATGTCGAGATGGAGCACTTGATGGGCATGAGCAACCTGAAGCGCTTTTGCCACCGCCTTGAATACAGCGGAAACAATGTCGGGATCCACTTCGTCGGGATACGCGTGCAGCACTTCGGCAAGAGTCATGCCATCGACATACTCCAAGATGAGGTACGCCATACCATCTTGCACTTCGAAGTCGTACACCTGAACGATGGAAGAATCCGAAAGCTTTGCTGCAGTACGAGCCTCTTCCAACCCAGGCACCGCAGAAGTGTCGATGGCGCCCTTCCCCAAAAGAATGCTTCCGCCCTCGGGGAACATTTCAGAAGCCTCTTCAAGGGGCATGCACTTGATGGCAACTCGGCGCTGAATGCGCGTGTCCCACGCAACCTTCACCGAGGCAAAGCCGCCATGGCCAGCCTCCCCTTCCAGGCGATAGCGCCCCAACAGGAGGTTCCCCTGGTTGGGCGGCTGTTCGATGTTCTCCGTCGGCTCGCCGTACGACGATTGGTCATCGTACGGCAGTTCGCCGGCATCCGCGGCGGCGTTCGCAGTATCGGCGCTTAAGGGCGCAGAAAGCCGGGCTGGCAGGGTGAGCCAGCCAACGCGGCGTGTTTCTGGTGTTTTACCCTCAGGCTTGTGCAAACGGCTATTCCTTGAAGTTCTTCACAAAATGCTTAATTAAGGCGGCAGACGTTGGCGTGCAACGTTCGCCTCCCATACGCGGCTCAGCGAGCGGCATACCCTCTAGGATAGCGGCAGTTGCGGGCGCGGGCAGCGAAAGCACACCATGAGCGCATTCAATTTCGCCTTCACCGGGCTGAACGGAGGTTGCCACAACCTCTTCGGGAGCAAGCACGTAGAATTCGGCGCAGATAGCCAACGCGTTGCGGATGCCGCCCGCCTTCCCCACTTCATGGAAATGGGTCTGGGACACGTCGCACCCATGAACCTTCGCCTCGGCTGCCGCAAGAATGGCATACACGCTGCGCAAATCGGATTTTACCTGTTCAGGAGCGTCAAGCGCATCGATGGTTTCGTTAATCTCGCCGATGTCATGATGGTGCTTTTCAGGCACTTCGGCGCGTTCGATAATCTCGTAGAAGCGCTTGTGCTGCGCTTCGTCCATTGCGTTAAAGAGGGTGTCGAAGATCTGGCCGCGCGTGGCGTTTTCGGTAAAGTCGAAGGAAAGCACCATATTCGCTCCTTACTGCTGTGCGGGCTCTGTGCCCGGAAGATGATTGATGAGATGGGCTTGGAAACCGGCGCCGAAGCCGTTGTCGATGTTAACAACGCTTGTTCCGCTTGCACAGGAATTGAGCATGGAAAGCAGAGCCGACAAACCACCGAATGAAGCCCCATAGCCCACACTAGTGGGAACCGCGATAACGGGACATGAAGCCATGCCGCCTACCACGCTGGCAAGGGCGCCTTCCATGCCGGCAACAGTGATAATAACCTGCGCCTGCATGATGTCGTCCATGTGTGCAAGCAAGCGATGAAGCCCCGCGACACCCACATCGTAGAGACGCTGCACCCTATTGCCCAGCGCTTCGGCGGTAAGCGCCGCTTCCTCGGCAGCATACATATCGCTCGTACCAGCAGCGGCCACCACGATAGTACCGTTGCCTGTCGGCTCGGGCATGCGTCCAACCAACCCCACGCGTGGAATATCGTAGTGGGTGAATTCATAAGCGAAATGCTTGGCCATAAGGGTTACCGCTTCGGGCTTCATGCGGGTGATAAGCACCGTTTTGGCGCCGCCCTGCTGTAGCGATTCCGCAATACCGCGAATCTGATCGGGCGTTTTCCCTTCACCATAGATAACTTCGGTGGCATTTTGGCGCAACGCGCGATGATGATCCACCTTGGCATAACCCAAGTCGGTGAAAGGCTCCTTCTTCAAGGAAAGCAACGCTTCTGCAGGCGTGGTTTCGCCAGCGGCAACGCTCTCTAAAAGCTTTTCTATTGCATCAGCTTCCATACACCCCTCCAAACATAAGTGGAAGTACAGGGACAGACCCCATTTTCCCACTAATTCATACGGTATAACAACGCATTGTAGTTCGTCTGCATGGTATCATAAGCAACGCCGCGTCACTAATTATAAAAGCGGGGTACAAGGGCAAGCACCGTTTTCCACCTAGAGATGTCACGCAAAGAAAAGCCCTGCTTGTGATATTGGTCGCAAGCAGGGCTTTGTTTGTTAAGGGCGAAACGATACCTGTAACTATATTCCCGCTATTCTCCCAGCAGTTCGTCAACCTTCGGAAGCCATTCACTGATGGCGATGTGCTGCGGGCATATCTCTTCGCATGATCCGCAGCTTGTACACGAATCGGCACGACGGCCATAACTGGTAACCTCATTCTGGTAGAAATCCTTCGCCAGTTCCATATCGTCATACAGCGTACCCATGTTGTAGGCGCGGAAGTTATACGGAATAGCGATCTTATTCGGGCACATATCCACGCAGTAGTTGCAACCGGTGCAGGGAATTGCCGCGCGCGAATCAAGCGCAGCTTTTGCCTGGTCAAGAACCTTGCGCTCTTCATCAGAGAGCATGCCCGGATGCGCGTTCTGCATATACCCTACGTTTTGCTGGAGCTGCTCAGGAGTGCTCATACCCGAAAGGAGGCAAGAAACTTCAGGCATATCCCATAGCCAATCAAACGCCCATTCGACATTGCTGTGCTTGATACCCGACTCGTCGAACACCGCCTGAGCGTTTTTGGGCAAATCAACCAGCAACCCACCGCGCAACGGCTCCATAACCACTACGGCCATACCGCGCTCGGCTGCCATCTTCATGCCCTTGATGCCCGCCTGGTAGTCTCGGTCATAGTAATTCAGCTGAATCTGGCAGAAATCCCAATCAGCAGCGTTCAGGATCTCTTCGAACAGTTCCAAATCGTCATGAAAGGAAAACCCGATATTGCGTACTTTCCCACTGGCTTTGGCGCGCTTCATGCCTTCGATTGCGTTGTTGCGTACCGTCTTCTTCCAACTGCCGCCATTCATCGAGTGCAGGAGGTAATTGTCAACATAATCGAGACCCAAACGGTCGAGCTGCTCGTCAAGGAAGCGATCGAAATCTTCGGGCGATTTGTAAAGCCATGCGGGCGATTTGGTGGCAACATACACCTTTTCGCGATAGCCGTCCTTCAAGGCATCGCCCAAGATTCTCTCCGAATAGCCACTTACATAGTTGTAAGCCGTGTCGAAATAATTGACTCCTCCATCGATGGCCGCGCGGATCATCGCTATCGACGTATCGACATCAACCTGATCGATGGTGTTGCTGTTTACCGTTTTGCCGCCATCTTTCATGGGAAGGCGCATAACGCCAAAGCCCAAAGGCGAAACCTTCATTCCCGTATTGCCGAAAGCACGCAATTCCATAACACCCCTCCTGTCTTCGTTGGCTGCGGCGCTTTGTCCCCTATGCCGCACAAAGCCAACGTACTTTGATTCAGTTGAGTTCAGGGTAGCGCAAAACTGTGCATACGTAAAAATGGCCCCTGGAGTTTTTCCAGAGGCCATGGTCACGATGCGCAAAATACGCTTACACGTTGAACTTGAAGTGCATTACATCGCCGTCCTGCACGACGTAATCTTTTCCTTCCTGGCGAAGCTTGCCAGCATCGCGGCAGCCCTTTTCGCCGCCCAGAGCAACATAGTCTTCATACGAAGCAGTTTCCGCTTTGATGAAGCCGCGCTCAAAATCGGAATGGATAACGCCAGCGGCCTGGGGAGCTTTCGCGCCAACGGGGATGGTCCAGGCGCGCGTTTCGGTTTCGCCGCTGGTGAAATAACTCTGAAGGCCCAGCAGCTTGTAGGCCTCACGAATAAGGCGGGAAAGGCCCGACTCGTCCAAGCCAAGCTCTTCCATGAAAATGGCAGCCTCTTCAGCATCGAGCTCGGCCAGGTCGGCTTCGATCTTCGCGCTGATGGGCACGGGCTGCTGCCCATCGATTTCGGGAAGCTCGGCGTTAACCTTATCTTCGTCCACGTTGGCAATGTAGAGCATGGGCTTCATGGTAAGCAGGCACAGCTCACGAATGGCATCCTGCTCTTCTTCGGAAAGGTCGAGCTGCAGAGCGCGCTTGCCTTCGTTCAAGCCCTCAAGCACCTTCTGGGCAACCTCGAAATTGATGGCCTTTTCCTTATAGCGCTTGCCCTCCTTCTCCAAGCGAGGCAACGCCTTTTCGATGGTGGCAATATCGGCAAGGATCAGCTCGGTTTTAATGGTTTCGACATCGCTCTGCGGGTCAACTTTCTTGGATACGTGCTCCACATTCGGGTCGCTGAAAAAGCGAACCACTTCGCAGATGGCATCGGTTTCGCGAATATTCGCCAAGAATTTGTTGCCCAGGCCTTCGCCCTGGGAAGCGCCGGCCACCAAGCCTGCAATATCCACGAACTCTACCGTTGCGGGAATGATCTTCGCCGGATGATCGATAGCGGCAAGGCCATCAAGACGCTTATCGGGAACAGGAACCAAGCCCACATTGGGCTCGATAGTTGCGAAAGGATAGTTTGCAGCAAATCCGCTCTTCTTAGTAAGGGCGGTGAACAGAGAAGACTTGCCAACGTTCGGCAGGCCAACAATGCCAATGGAAAGGGACACGTTTGCTCCTTGATAGGGTTCTCAATTTTGTATGTGTTCCATCATACCACCCAAAAAGAAAACACCCGAAAGGGGCATACGTCGCGCACCACAACGACTGGGAATATGGGACCTATCCCTATGTTCCCAAGCGCCGACAGTTCAAGGCAGCCGTGCGCGATTACATGGGCGACCTGTCCCTATATTCCCAGTCGCCTACTTCCCAGCTTTCAGGGCGGGTTCCGTTTTCCCGATCTTCGAGGAAAGCGCTGTTTTCCCACCCGGGAATGGCGCACAAAGAAAAACCCTGCTTGCGCAATTAGTCGCAAGCAGGGTTTTGTTTGCTAGATGGGAAAATGGAACCCGGTCTCTATGTTCCCACTTACATGCTGAAGAAGCCGAAGGTCTGTGCCACGTAGGCTACCAGGATAACCACCAGAGCAACGGGGGCAAGGTACTTGATCATGAAGACCCATACCTTACGCAACCTGAATCGGGAAGAGAGCATAACTTCTTCTTCGATCATCTTCGGTCCAATGATCCAGCCAACGAAGATGCAGGTCAGCAATGCCACGATAGGCATCATAACCGAATTGGAGATGAAGTCGAGGAAGTCAAGGATAGAGGTTCCCGCGCCCAGGGGCTCGATGAACGAAAGGGAGCTGTAACCCAAGGTAACGAGAAGACCCATGAGCGTAGTCCACACGATTACCGTGGCAAGCGCCTTACCGCGAGAACAATGGGTTGCATCCTGGACAATGGAAGTGCAGGTTTCCACTAAAGAAAGGGCGCTGGTAAGAGCGGCGAACAAAACCAGGACGAAGAAGCCAGCACCCACAACGGGAGCGAAGCTGCCCATACCCTCAAATACCTGAGGCAGAACGATGAACATAAGGGAGGGGCCGGAGTTTTCGGCAACCGCCTCGCCGGAGCCCATAGCAGCAAACGTTGCGGGGATGATCATGAAACCAGCAAGAAGCGAAACACCGAACGTCGAGCCCGCAATCTGAGCAACGCTGGAAGTAAGCTTGGTCGCCTTATCGAGGTAGGAGCCGTAGGTAACCATAATGCCCATTGCCAACGAAAGCGTGAAGAAGGTCTGGCCCAATGCCGCAATTACCAACTCAGGGGAGAATTTGCTGAAATCGGGAACAAGGTAGAAAGCAAGACCGTCGATTGCCCCGGGCATGGTAAGCGCATACACCGCAAGGATTGCCGCCACAACGATAAGTGCGGGCATCATGATGAAGTTTGCCTTCTCGAGGCCGTTATTAACGCCCATACCCACAATGAAGTAGGTAATGGCCATGAAGATGAGCATGAACAGAATGCTTTCAGGGCCATTGCCGATGAAGTTCGTGAAATACGTGCCGCCATCAACAAGAGCGCCTGCTTCGCCGCCCGCATATGCTGCAAGATACTTCGTTACCCAGCCGCCAATTACGCAGTAGTACGGCACGATGATAAACGGCACGGCAGACATAAGAACGCCGATAAACGTAAACTTTTTGCCGAACGCCTTGAAGGCACCGATAGCGCTCTGTCCGGTTTTACGACCAAGGGCATTTTCCAAAAGCAGCAAAGAAATGCCAATGGTGAATACCAAGACCAAATACACAAACAGGAACATGCCGCCGCCGTACTTGGCTGCCAAATACGGGAAGCGCCACATTGCCCCCAAGCCAACAGCGGATGCCGCCGCCGAAAGAACAAACGCCAGTTTGCCCGACCAGGAGGCTCGACCAGCCAACTGAGCAGATTCGGTTGAGGTTGACATACACTCTCCTTCTATTCCACATATGCGGAAATTCGTACATGGGCATTACGCCCACCAGACGCCACTATACGCCTTCGACACTTATGAAACACGATTGTAATAGTGGGTACTATAGCGTAAACACTTATAGAGATTTCGAGAGAAGGACAGGCGGCGTCCTTAACGCATTAACGGCACCAAAGCGCCGCGTTGCCTCTCTCTCGCTAGAGCTCTCATTTCAGCGGGTCGTGTACGCGCTCGCCCTCGTAGCTGACGTTCCAGAACACCAAACCCTGCGCCGGCGCGTTTTCACCCGCTGCAGCGCGATTGCGCGCATCAAGCACCTCTGTGATCCATTCCGGCCTGCGCCGCCTAAGACCAACCGCAACCAAAGTACCCACGATGGTACGAACCATCGAGTGAAGAAAGGCATTGCCCTTCACCGTGATAACCACCAGGCTTTCGCCCCATGCATCTTCGCGCGCCACGTCGATGCTGAACACATTGCGCATGGTCGACTTGCCTTCAGCGGATGCCGCCATGCAGAAGCTCTTGAAGTCGTGTTCGCCTATCAGGCAAGCAGCTGCTGCGCGCATGGCTTCAAGGTCAAGCTCTTTGGGAATATGCCAGCAGAACCCTTTCATCAAAAGAGGCTTATAAGCATCTGTGCAGATGAAGTACTTGTATTCGCGCATTGTGCAGGAAAAACGAGCCGAGAAACCGGCCTTCTGCCGGCGCACCGACTTAACGGAAATATCCTCATGGGTCAGAGCGTTCAGGGATCGCAGCAACTTGAACTCGCTACGACCGGCAAGCTCTTCTTCCGAAAGCGCAAAGCTCACCACCTGACCACGCGCATGAACACCTGAATCGGTGCGCCCCGCGCATACCGTTTCGATAGGGCGACGGAACACTAGCCCCAGCGCCTCTTCAATGCTCCCCTGCACCGTTAGCTGACCGGGCTGACGCGCAAAACCAGCAAAGGGCTCTCCATTGTACGAAACCAAGAGGGAAAGGATCGCCTCTCCCTTCCCCTCTTCGGTTGCCTGCTGTATTACATTGCCGCTGTTACCGGGTTCCACTAAGAAGCCCTCCAAACCGTGCGTCCGAACAAGTCGTATAAGTGCGCCTTCAAATGCTGGTTGCCCGAATCGGCTGTCATGGGCAACTCGGCACGCATGCGCCGCCCATCGGCCTGACGCACATAGATCACTACCGGGTCTTTTCCCGGATGATCCTTCAAGATGCGCATAAGTTTATCCGACGTCACCGAATCGAGCTCGCGCGTCGCAATACTCAGCTCAAGCTGAAGAGGGGCAACATCGGCGTCTTCGTCGGAAAGCTCCAGAAGCGCAGCTTCGTACACGATGATCTGGCTGCCACGATCGTTCACTTCGAACTTACCCTTGCAGGTGATAATCGCATCTTCCTGAATGGCTTCCTTGAACTTGTCGTAGTTGAAGCAAACGCATTCAACATGCCCTGTAGTGTCTTCGAGCGTGAAGCTAGCCATCAGCGTGCCGCGCTTGGTTCGGCGAACGTTCGTCTCGGAAACCATCCCCGCAAACGTAGCCGACTTGATGCCCTGCTCTCGCTCACCCAATTCGCCCAAGGTGTACTTCATGGTTCGCGAAAGGTAGTTCTCGTAACGACGCAGAGGATGGTCGGAAACGTACATCTTCAAGATGTCCTTCTCGAAGGCAAGCAAGGTCTTCTTGTCCCACTCCACGCCATCGGGCTCGGGAATATCGTCCTTGAAGCTCTCGTCTACATCTGAAAACATGCTGAACATATCAAGCTGGCCAGCCGCTTTATCCTTCTGGCGCTTTGCCGCGCTTTCAAGAAGGGGCGTTTCATCGATGAAATGCATCAACTGCTTGCGGGTGTAGCCCGTTGAGTCGAATGCTCCCGATTTCACCAACGCTTCGAGCGTCTTACGGTTGTACGCCGAAGAGTCGACGCGATTGACGAAATCATGCAGCGAAGTGAACTCACCGTTTTTCTCTCGCTCGTCGATGATGCACTGAGCCACTTTTTCGCCAACGCCGCGAACGCCTGCCAAACCGAAACGAATCCCCTCTTCAAGCGGGGTGAATTCCAGATTGGACGAGTTAACGTCGGGCGGCAACACGGGAATGCCGCTGCGGTTGCAGCTAGCGATGTACTTGATAAGGCGATCGTTGTTGCCCATGTAGCTGGACAGTACAGCCGCCATGTACTCATTCGGATAATGCGCCTTCAGATACGCCGTACGCATAACGAGCAGCGCATATGCCGCAGAGTGCGATTTGTTGAACGCGTACTTTGCGAACTTTTCGGCGTCTTCCCAAATCTCCTTGGCAATGTCCAGCGAATAGCCGTTTTCAACCGCGCCGTTATTCCAGTCTTCTTGAAGCTCGCGCATAACATCGAGCTTCTTCTTACCCATTGCCTTACGCAGCTTGTCTGCCTTGCCGGCAGAAAAACCGCTCATAACCATGGATACCTGCATGATCTGTTCCTGGTACACCATGGTGCCGTAGGTTTCTTCCAGGATGGGGCGCAGACGATCGTCGTAATAGTGAACGGGGCTCTTGCCCTGTACAACTTTTACGTAGTCTTCAACCATGCCAGACTCAAGCGGGCCTGGGCGGTTAAGCGCGATGGAAGCCACAACGTCGGAAAAGCGCTCTGGTGGAATCTGCGCGAACAAGCTCACATACAGCGCACCTTCAACCTGGAACAAGCCATCCATGTTCAGGGGCATGCCGTTTTTGCGAAGCTCACCACGCATCAACGCAAATGCGCGATCGTCTTCGATGGGGATCTCTTCAGGTAGAAGTTTTTCACCCGTAGTTGCCGCGATGTTGTTGCAGGCGCGGGAAAGCACGCCCAGGGTGCGCAGACCAAGGAAGTCCATCTTCAGCAGGCCCAGGTCAGGCGTGTAGTGGCCGTCGTACTGAGTGATGATGCCGCCACCCTTGGTATCGCGCTTCATGGGAACGTGATCGCTCATGGGGTCGCGGCAGATGATGGTTGCGCACGCATGCACGCCTTCGCCGCGCACGTGACCCTCGATGGACTTAGCGGCATCAATAACGCGCTTTACGTCTTCTTCGGTGTCGTAAGCTTTTTTTAAGTCGGGGTTGGTCTCGAGCGCACCGTCGATGGTGATGCCCAGCTCGCCGCCGATAAGTTTGCAGATGCGGTCACCCACAGCATACGGATAGTCCAAAACACGCGCGGCATCGCGCACAGCGTTCTTTGCCTGCAGCTTGCCAAACGTGATAACGCCCGCAACATGGTCTTCACCGTAGAATTCACGAATATGCTCGATAACATCCTGACGATGCTGATCGTCGAAGTCGACGTCGATATCGGGCATCTCAACACGTTCGGGGTTAAGGAAGCGTTCGAACATCAAGCCGTTCTTGATGGGGTCAAGGTCGGTGATGCCCATGGCGTACGTACAGAGCGACCCTGCAGCAGAGCCACGGCCCGGACCTACGCCGATACCATTTTCGCGAGCCCAGCGGATATATTCCTGAACGATGAGGAAGTAAGCCGGGAAGCCCTGCTGAACAATAATGTCGGCTTCGTATTCGTACTGCTCCAGAACCGACTTTTCCTTGCCGGTGTTGTCGGCAATAACGACATTGCGCCAATCGGGCCCATAGCGATGCTCGAGGCCCTTCTCGATCTCTTCGCGGAAGAGCATTTCTTCGGTATAGCCTTCAGGGAGCGGGAAGCGCGGGAGGATTTCGTCACGTTCCAGCTCCACATTGCACTTTTCAGCAAGCAGAACCGTGTTATCGCACGCTTCGGGGAAGTCTTTCAGCGCCTGGCGCATCTCTTCCTCGGTCTTCATGTAGAACTGGTCGTTCGGGAACTTGAAGCGCTTTTCCTGGGTGACAGTGGCATTGGTGCCAATGCATAGCATAATATCCTGTGCCATTGCGTCTTCCTGCGTAAGGTAGTGGAAGTCGTTGGTGGCAATAGTCTGCAAACCCAATTCACGAGCAAGCTGGGTGAGCTTGCAGTTCATTTCGTACTGGGACATGCCGGCATTGGTGGTAATGCCCTGGTCCTGAAGCTCGATATAAAAATCGCCCGGCTCGTAAAGTGCGGCGAATTTCTGCGCCCACTCCTTCGCCTCGGCAAATGCGCCGTCGTCGATGCAACGAGGGATAATGCCCGCGATGCACGCACTGGTAGCAATGATGCCCTCGGAATACTTCTGGAGCATTTCGAACGTGGTGCGCGGACGATAGTAGAAATTATCTACGTGCGATTCGCTGACCAGCTTCAACAGGTTGTGATAACCCGTATTGTTCTTGGCTAGAAGGATCATATGGTGAAGCTTCTGCTTTTGCTTCTTCAACTCGCTGTCGGTGGTAAAGTAGATTTCGCAACCAAAAATAGGCTTAACCCACTTGCCGGTTTCTTTTTTGACCTTGCGGCAAGCTTCGTCGAGCTCTGGAACGCCAGACATAACACCGTGGTCGGTAATAGCTACGGCAGGCATATCCAAATCGGCTGCGCGCTTAACCATGTCATAGATGTGGGTAGCACCGTCAAGCAGAGAATACTCAGTGTGGCAGTGTAAATGAGCAAATGCCATGTACGTCTCCTATGCTGTGCGCAAATACGCAACCTCGAAATACTTATCGCTCCTATTGTGCCATCGAATGCTCAAAAAGGCAGACTTGCAATCAAATCAACAGTTCTTGTTCGATTAATGAGCAAGGACAGAGAAATGAAAGTTGTCCTCAGGCGCGAGAAGGCGAAGGACGTGAGGGTAGAGCTTGCCCCCGGGCGCAGGGAGCTTGCCGAATCCCCACACATCGCCATCGCCGCAGTAGTGAGTTTGCCCCTGAGCGTAGGCCCGCCTTCGTCGATTTGAACTCGTTGCCTCTAGCTGGGGCTCGCCACCCCTGGGTGGGACATGGCTACTGCATTACCTCTCCAAGGCACATTCCAGAGTGTTCGGCGATGGCAAGATTTCGCCGTGATGCGTTCTCTGCTGGTCGGCAATGGCAAGATATTGGCCGAAAGCTTCCCGAAGCAATCATCTGTGGCAAGATATTGGCCTAAAGCATTCCCGGGCAATCATCCATGGCGAGATATTGGTCTAAAGCTTCCCCAAGCAATCATCCGTGGCAAGATTTTCACTTCATGTATCCGAAAAGGGAGCTCGGGCGGAAATATCGCCCCTTCGTGGCAACATATCGACGCTATGTATCCAAAATGAGCTGGTTTTGGCAAGATTTGCGCGCCGTGCATCCGAAAAGCCCTGCAATCCACTGTTTGCGAATACACCGTGTGCAAATCTTGCCAGGAAGGGCTCCTTTCCCGGTCCGAGGCGCCCAAATCATGCATAGCGCGCATTTTTTGCCATTCCCCCGCCAAACAGCGCGAATGCCAGTACTAGATCGCCCGAACCGAAAAGTGCAGCCAGGAATCTAAGTGCTGCGCGATGACGCGTCCGCGCAAAACGGCGAACGGCGCTGGCGTAGTCAGAGCTCCATCACAGCACGGCATACCCAAATTCAGCCGAGTAACCCAGACGCACTTTTTGTCCTATAAGCCGCGAACGACACTGGCATCGCCCGCATCTAACGTCTCACGAGCGGACAGCACCGCCACCCACTCCATACGCCAACAAAAAAGGCGACCCCGTAGGGTCGCCTTTCAATTCTGGCACAGATCAGAAAAACCAACTGAAGGTAATCGTGGATGATCCTTACTTGTACAGGTCTTCCTTTTCCTTTGCAGCAAGCTGAACCTTACACCAGCGCAGCTTACGCGTCAGAAGAGAGCGAGAAACGATGCTCGTCTCGCTGAGGTTAGCGATCTTCTCTTCAAGCATAGGAATATCCTTGTTAAGCCTGTCGACGTTGATGCGCTCGATCTGGCGCGTCTTGTCGCAAATAACGATGACGCGGTCCTTCAACACCTGGACATAACCACCCATGATGGCAGCGCTCAAAACTTCGCCGCCCTCCTGCTGGGTGCGGGCCCAGATGACGCCGTCCTTAAGGGCGGATACAAATGGCTCATGGTTTTCCATGATACCCAGTTCACCTTCGGTGCCGGGAACCATGACATTGTAGAGCTCACCTGAGAAGAGCACCTTGTTCTTTGCTACGACATCACACCTGATCACCGACATGACTTACTCCTCTGCCTGAAGCTTCTCGTAGGCTGCGTAAACATCCTCGATAGAACCGGTAGTACGGAAGCAAACCTCGGGGATATGGTCACAGTTGCCCTTGAGGATCTCGTCGAAGGAGCGAACGGTGTCCTCCATCTTTACATAGACGCCATCCTGGCCGGTGAACTGCTTAGCAACATGGAAGTTCTGGCCGAGGAACTGCTGCACCTTACGTGCGCGGTTAACGATGACCTTCTGATCTTCCGTGAGCTCGTCCATACCAAGAATTGCGATGATGTCCTGGAGATCCTTGTAGTTCTGCAGAATCTCCTGAACGCCAACAGCAACGCGGTAGTGCTCTTCGCCAACAATCTCAGGATCGAGAGCGCGAGAGCTGGACTCCAGCGGGTCAACAGCAGGATAAATGCCCATTTCAGCGATGGAGCGGTTAAGAACCGTCTTAGCGTCGAGGTGGGTAAACGTCGTGGCCGGCGCGGGGTCGGTCAAGTCGTCGGCGGGAACATATACGGCCTGCACGGACGTAATAGAACCGGTCTTGGTGGAGGTAATGCGCTCCTGGAGGTCACCCATCTCGGTAGCGAGGGTGGGCTGGTAGCCTACTGCAGAAGGCATACGGCCTAGAAGTGCGGATACCTCAGAACCTGCCTGGGTAAAGCGGAAAATGTTGTCGATGAACAGCAGAACGTCCTGACCCTGGTCACGGAAGTACTCTGCCTCGGTCAGGCCGCAAAGGCCGACGCGAAGACGAGCTCCAGGAGGCTCATTCATCTGACCGTAAACCAAGCAGGTCTTGTTGATAACGCCTGCGTCGGTCATTTCCAGGAACAGGTCGGTACCCTCACGGGTACGCTCGCCAACGCCGGTGAATACGGACGTACCACCATGCTCCTGAGCCAGGTTGTTGATGAGCTCCTGAATGATAACGGTCTTACCAACGCCTGCACCGCCGAACAGACCGGTCTTACCACCCTTAATGAAGGGCTGGATAAGGTCGATGACCTTAATACCGGTTTCGAAGATCTCGGTCTTGTTGACGAGCTCTTCATAAGCGGGAGCGGGACGATGGATGGGTGCCCACTGCTTAACGTCGGGCATGGGCATACCGTCAACGGGCTGGCCCATAACGTTCCAGATGCGGCCGAGGGTCTCAGGACCTACGGGCATCTTCATAGGTGCACCAGTGTCCTGTACGGGCAGACCGCGTACCAGGCCGTCGGTAGACGACATGGCAACGGAGCGAACCAGGTCACCAGGGAGGTGCATCTGAACCTCGAGAACGACATCGATGTCGCCCGCGGGGGTAGTAGCTTTCACGGTCAGAGCGTTGTAGATCGCCGGCATGTGATCCGGAGCGAACTCAACGTCGACAACAGGGCCAACGATACGGACAATGTGTCCGATGGAACCCTGCGTGGCCGCAGAAGCAGTATTGGTTTCTTCAGCCATTTAGTCCTCCAAAGCTGCGGCGCCACCGACGATCTCGTTGATCTCGGTCGTAATAGCGCCTTGACGTACACGGTTGTAGACACGGTTGAGAGTCTCAATCATGTCATTGGCGTTGTCCGTCGCATTCTTCATAGCATTGCGACGAGCAGCCTGCTCAGCTGCTGCTGAGTCAATGAGCATATAGTAGAAATGACCTGCAATATACTCGGGAAGGAAGTGATCCAAGACATCTTCCTCGCTGGGCTCGTAATCGATAGCACCCGGAAGATCGGGGTTATCGGGAGTCGGCTCGGTAATGCCGCCGCCCTTGACAAATACCTCGCCCTTAGGGAGGAATGCCTTCGGGTTTACCGGCAACAGAGGCTGCTGGATCAAAACCTGCTCACCTGCGTTCTTCGCATGGTTGTAAAGAACGACCACCTCGTCAATTTCGCCAGAGAGGTAATGCTCTATAGCATAATCAGCCAGGGCATCAGACTCTTCGACACGAGGATCAGCGGACAGGTCGCGGAAGGCAAGCACCGTATCGATACCACGATACTTGAAGTAGCCGATCGCCTTCTTGCCACATGCGGCAACAGCGACCTCCTTGCCCTCTGCCTTGCGCTCCTTCATGATCTGCTCGGCACGACGAAGCACGCTGGAATTGAAGCCGCCAGCCAAACCACGGTCGGAGGCGATGACCACAATAAGGGTCTTCTTAACCTCGTCATGCGGCGTCGCGAGCGGTGCAGTAGTACCGCCCATGCGTGCGATGTTAGCCAGCATCTCCTTCACAGCCTCGCCATAAGGCGTAGCAGCTTCGACACGCTCGGTCGAATGACGGATTTTTGCAGCAGCAACCATCTGCATGGTATGCGTGATCTGCTTCGTCGATTCGACGGACTTGATTCGCCTTTCAATATCGTGAAGGTTGGGCATAGTGACCTACCTTACGCGATGAACTGAGTCTTGAATGCCGGGATAGCAGCATTCAGTTCAGCCTCTACTTCGTCGGTGAACTTCTTTGCATCAGCGAGCTTGTCCATAACGCCATTGCCAGAGTGATGCAGGTAGTCGAGCATTTCAGCACGGAAGCGAACAATGCTCTTAACCGGTACATCATCCAGGAAGCCATGAGCGCCAGCCCAGATAGCAGTTGCCTGGTCTTCAACGGACATCGGAGTGTAACGACCCTGCTTAAGAAGCTCGGTCATTGCAGCACCACGGGTAAGCTGCTGCTGGGTTGCAGCGTCCAGATCGGAACCGAACTGGGTAAATGCAGCGAGCTCGCGATATGCAGCGAGGTCGAGGCGAAGCGTACCAGCAACGGACTTCATGGACTTCACCTGAGCGGAGCCACCAACGCGGGATACGGAGATACCAACGTTAACAGCAGGACGCTGACCCTGATAGAACAGGTCGGTGGTGAGGTAAATCTGACCGTCGGTAATGGAGATAACGTTCGTAGGAATGAACGCACCAACGTCACCAGCCTGGGTTTCGATGATGGGCAGCGCGGTAAGAGAACCTGCACCGTTTTCATCAGACAGCTTACATGCACGCTCGAGCAGACGAGAATGCAGGTAGAAGATGTCGCCAGGATATGCTTCGCGTCCGGGAGGACGATGCAGGGTCAGGGACATCTGACGATATGCAACGGCCTGCTTGGTGAGGTCGTCGTAGATGCAAAGTACGTGGCCGCCAGGATTCTCGGCGTTAGCAGGCTTGCCATCTTCACCGTTGTACATGAAGTACTCGCCCATTGCAGCACCAACCATAGGAGCCATGTACTGCAGAGGAGCAGGATCGGATGCGGTAGCAGCAACAACGATGGTGTAATCCATAGCGCCAAAGCGCTCGAGGGTCTCAACGATGCCGGATACGGTGGAAGCCTTCTGGCCTACAGCAACGTATACGCAGACCATGCCCTTGCCCTTTTGGTTGATGATAGCATCAACGGCAATAGAGGTCTTACCGGTCTGACGGTCGCCAATGATGAGTTCGCGCTGGCCACGGCCAATCGGAATCATGGAGTCAACTGCGAGGATGCCGGTCTGCATCGGCTCTTCAACAGGCTGACGCTCATGAACGCCGGGAGCCTTGAACTCTACCGGGCGGGTAGCAGTGGTTTCAATGGGGCCCTTGCCGTCGATAGGCTGGCCGAGCACGTTAACAACGCGGCCGAGCATAGCCTTGCCAACAGGAACCTCAAGAATCTTGCCAGTAGTACGTACCTGGTCGTTTTCCTTAATTGCGGTGACGTCACCGAGGAGTACGGCGCCAACCTCATCTTCTTCGAGGTTCTGCACCAAACCGGAAACGATACGTCCATCGGAAGCGACGAACTCGAGAAGCTCGCCAGACATCGCACCCTTAAGGCCGTCGATACGCGCAATACCGTCGCCAATTTGTACAACCGTGCCGGTCTCGCGAGACTCAACGCTGGTGTTGATGGCGTCGAGCTGCTTGCGCAGTGCGGCGTCGATAGACTGTGCGGTGATTTCAGTCACTAGCATTCACCTCCATCTTTCTTTTTCAGAGCAATGCGAGCCTTGTCGAACTGCGTGCGGACGCTCGCATCGACATAACGGTCGCCAGTGCTCAGGATAATGCCGCCCTGGATCGAAGGATCGATGTGCTCAACAAGAACACAGTCGCGACCCAGATCAGATTCGGCCTTATTGGTAATTACGGTTCGCAGGTTGTCATCAAGTTCAACAACCGTCGTCACATCAACAACGTTGAAGTTAAGCTTGCTCTCGATGAGATCCTCGTACAGAGAAACAACGCGGCGGAACAGTGCTGCGTCACAGCGAGAAGCCATAACTCCAAGAAGCTCTTTGACCACTGGGTTGTAGCCATCGAAAACGTTGCTTGCAAGCGCCTGGCGCTCTTCAGCAGTGTAAGCCTCGTTGTCCAACGAGAGACGTAAATCGATGTTGGTTGCCATGAACCCAAGGATCTGGCGCATCTGGTTGCGAACCTCGACGACAGCGTCACGACCGCCGGTGGCGTTAGCGCCATCGATGGCAGCGTTGGCGTAGGCTGCAATCGTTTCATTGATGACAAGACGATTAGCCATTTAGACTACCTGCCTCTTTCACGTAGCGCTCGATGAGCTTACGGTGCTCATCGTCGCTGAAATCCTCACCGATCAGGCGAGATGCAACGGCAATAGAAGTATCTGCCATGGTAGCCTGAAGCTCCTTGATGGCGTTTTCCTTCTCCTGCTCGATTTGCGCACGAGCCTTGTCGACAATGGCATCTGCCTCAGCCTGAGCCTTAGCGGTGATCTCCTTTTCGAGAGCGTCGCCGGTGAGCTTGGCATTGTTGAGGATCTGCTGAGCCTGGGTTTTAGCACCCTCGAGCTGCTCACGATACTCAGCCAGAAGTCGTTCGCTTTCCTGTCGTGCCTCTTCGGACTTCTCCAAAGAGTTCTTGATCGTTTCCTCGCGCTTGTTCAGCATACCCTCGAACAGAGGCCAACCAAACTTGGCAAGGACGATCCACAAGATGATGAAGGCGACGAGCATGGGGATGAATTCTTCCATCTGGGGAAGAATTGCATTGATTCCTGCTCCTTCGTCAGCGAACGCGCATACCGGGAATGCCGCAGACGCAGCCGCAAAGGCGATCATGCCACTTGCGCAGTTACGTACGTGTGCGTTCAATTCGCGTGCCTCCTTCTCTTCTTTCGGTTTCTTCGTTAGTTACTTACTTCGCGAAGTTCTAGCCGATGAAGAAAAGAACCAGGCCGAGCAGTGCGAGTGCCTCAGACATAGCAGCACCGATGAAGAAGTAGCCCATGAGCTGACCCTTCATCTCGGGCTGACGAGCAGCAGACACGCACAGGCCGTAGGTAGCAACGCCGATACCGATGCCAGGGCCGATTGCTGCGAGGCCATAGCCAACGACCTTCAACGCAGCGATTGCGAGAGTGAGTTCCACGATTACCTCCTTTAGTTGGACAAGGGCCTTTCCCTCGTCCCTATTACTTAATCAGCTGAAATTTTTCTTGTACCAGCTGTAGTACACAAATTATGCGGCAGCCTCTAGGCCGCCTGCGCCGCCAAGGGCGCAAGCCGAAAACTGTTTCTTCTTATCAGTGAGGATGGATGGCCATGCCGATGTAGGAAGAAGACAGAATGGTGAATACGTATGCCTGCAAGAAAGCAACGAGGGTTTCGAGCGCATACATGAAGAACAGCAAGAAGAACCATGCGATTGCAGGCAGACCCGCAACGATGTCCATCTGGAAGATGGCGGTCTGCAGGAAGATGGTAGTTGCCAGAGAGAATACGGCGAGAACCATATGGCCTGCGAGCATGTTGCCGTAAAGTCGAACGGCAAGGGTCAGAACGCGGATTACCATGGAGAAGAACTCCAGGAACCAAATGATGGGAGCGATAGGTGCCGGCACGCCCGAAGGGCACAGCGACTTGAAGTAATGGAAGAAGCCAAGCTCCTTCAGGCCCCAGAAGTTGAAGTAGATAAAGGAAATAGCGGCCAGCGCCCAGGTGATGGAGATGGTGCCCATGGCAGCCTTTGCACCGGGGATAAGACCGATGATGTTGGCGGTAAGGATAAAGAAGAACAGCGTAGCCAGGAAGGGAACGTGCTTCTTGAAGCCTTCGCCGATAACGTCGGCGCCAACGCCTTCAGAAATGAAGTTGTAGCCGAACTCGAAGATGTGCGCGAACTTACCGTGAGGTACGAGCGTGAGCTTGCGACCCGCGATAAGCACCAATGCAGCTACCAGAACGAGAGCAACCAGCATGTACAGGACGTACTGGGACACGTTCCAACCCGCAATGGAAAAGACCGTCGTCGAGTCGAACTGAGACGAGAGATGCTGTGCCTCCTCGACGAACTGTGAAAGAGCTTCACCCATCAGGATTCCTTACCTTTCCGTTACTTACTTATTTCTTGCGCTTAGCAAGGACGTTTTTATAAACGACATATGCAGACGTGGACACGATAAGCGCCACGATCTCAGCCACACCAAAGGGAAGAACCACATCGCGCGCAACCATAGCGCACACGATAAGAGCGACGGCAACTACGATGAGCGATACAAACGTACCAGCCAGACCGTACAAACCTGCGCTCATGGCGGAAAGACTCGTGGAGCGGCGTGCAAGGCGCAGGGAAATGAACAAGGGGAGAAACCCGATGATTCCTGCTGCGATTCCTGCTGCTACTGGTGCGAGCATTTCTTCCTTTCTTCCGTGTTCAGGGCACAAAGCCCAATTTTGACCACATGCAGCATATACGCCTTCACGTGGTTGTTAGCAGTGTTTCCGATAACGTGCAATAAATTTGGGCGAGTGGTATCTGCCCACAAACCCAGCTGAATACAATAGCGTACTAAACCACTATCCGAAACCTCTATTTGGCAATCTGACGGGCAATACCATTGTTTTGTCCTATATTTTTGTGCATTTCAAACTTTTTAAACACGTTCTATTTAGTAGACATGGTCATTTGTGGAAAATATGCTACTCATTTTTTAAAGTCTGTCCGTCAAATATGCGAATTTTGATATTTGACTCATTCAGAAGCTCCATTGCAAGCTCGTCGGGATACGGATTGCGGTAGATGATCTCACTGATTCCCGCATTTATAAGCATCTTCGCACACACTACACAGGGCTGCGTGGTGATGTATATAGAAGAACCCTCGATATCGATACCGTAACGCGCTGCCTGAAGAAGGGCGTTCTGTTCCGCATGCAAGCCGCGGCAGATTTCGTGGCGCTGGCCCGAAGGAACGCCGAGCTTTTCGCGCAAACATCCAGTAACAGAGCAATGGCGTAAACCCGTGGGCACGCCGTTGTAGCCAGTGGCCAGAATCCGCTTCTCTTTTACGATGATTGCCCCCACTGCACGGCGCAAGCAGGTTGTGCGTGTGGCAACCTCATCGGCCAAGGTCATGAAGTACTCATCCCACGAAGGACGCTCTTGCCGAATCATTGGATCCCCTTCCCCGCTCTTATGCCAGTTCGCTTTGGACCGGCGTACCTTGGGTGCGAAAAATGCGATCACCCGCGTCACCAAGGCCAGGAACGATGTAGGCATCTTCGTTGAGACCCTCGTCGATAGCGCAGGTGAACAAGCGCACAGCAGAATCGTGCTCAAGCACAGTCTGCACGCCCTCGGGCGATGCAACGATAACGCAGGCGGCAATATCCGTTACACCACGCTTGCGCAGCGCGTCGATTGCCGCGCAGAGAGATCCGCCTGTAGCAAGCATAGGATCGACAAGCAGCACCGAACGCTCGGCAATAGAGTCGGGCATCTTCGCATAATACTCGTGGGGTTCGTGGGTTACCTCATCGCGATACATGCCCAAATGAGCAACAGGAGCAGTAGGGATAAGATCCAGCATGCCGTCGAGCATGCCGAGCCCCGCACGCAAAATAGGGACGATTACGGGCTCGATGCCTCTGATGGAATCGCATTCGCACGTGGCGATGGGCGTTTTCACCTCAACTGGGCGCGTTGCCAGATTCTGGGTAGCTGCGTAGCCTTCCAGGAGCGTAATCTCACGCACAGTCTGGCGGAAAAGATAATCAGGCGTATCTTCATTGCGGATCACCGACAGCTTATGCCTAATAAGCGGATGATCGACAACGGTCAAGCGCTCTTCGCTTGCGAAGTCCATGCGTTTCTCCTTACTGCTGTACGCTTCTTCGCTGAACAGTGTATTGCTTTTAGTTGCATCAAGACAGGAAAAAGGCAGGGTTTGCGCACTCATAGCAAGATATCACCCGAAATAGGTGAGGTGGAATGGCGAACTGAGGGCCGATCTTGCCATCTCCCGGCGGTTCGCCCTTTGCACGAACCGAGAACGCGAGCCTCAGGGGTAGAGGGACAGGTCCCTTTTTCCACCTAACGAAGAGAACCCCGTTTGCGACGCATTGAGCAAACGGGGTTCTTTCTTTGTGCGCTATAACTAGGTTGGGAAATGGAACCTGTCCCTATGCTCCCACTCTACAGCTCGGGATAAAGAGGATGCTTGGCAATGAGGCCTGCTACCTCTTCCTTGATCTGCGCGAGGCGTGCCTCGTCTTCAGCGTTGAATACCGTAGCGGCGATAAGCTGACCGATGCGATGGAATTCATCGGCATCGAAACCACGCGTGGTGCCCGCTGCCGTACCAACGCGAATACCGCTGGTTACGAAGGGCGAACGCTTTTCATTGGGGATAGTGTTCTTGTTCACCGTCAGGCCCACGGATTCAAGAAGCTTCTCTGCATCCTTGCCGGTAATGTCGGCAGGGGTAAGGTCTACCAAAACCAAGTGATTGTCGGTGCCGCCCGATACCAGACGCAAACCGCCCTCTACCATGCCTTCGCCCATAGATGCGCAGTTCTTAACCACGTTTTCCATGTATGTCTTGAACTCGGGCTTCAAAGCCTCGCCGAAAGCAACGGCCTTTGCTGCGATGATGTGCATCAGAGGACCGCCCTGCGTACCAGGGAATACTGCGGAATTGATCTTCTTCGCCAGGGCCTCGTCGTTGGTGAGAATGAAGCCACCACGGGGACCACGAAGGGTTTTGTGGCTGGTGGAGGTTACCACGTGGGCATAGGGCACGGGGCTCGGATGCAAACCAGCAGCAACCAGACCAGCGATGTGGGCCATATCGATCATGAGATATGCGCCAACCTCGTCTGCGATTTCGCGCATGCGTTTGAAATCGATAACGCGAGGATAGGCAGACGCACCGCCCACAATGAGCTTGGGCTTATGTTCCTTGGCAAGACGCTCGATCTCGTCGTAGTCGATAAGCTCGGTTTCGGGGTTAACGCCGTAAGAGACGATGTTGTAATCCTTGCCCGAGAAATTAACGGGAGAACCGTGGGTAAGGTGACCGCCATGATCGAGCGAAAGGCCCAGCACGGTGTCGCCCAGGTTGATCAGCGCCTGATAGGCAGCAAGGTTGGCGTTAGCGCCAGAATGAGGCTGCACGTTGGCGAACTTGCAGTCGAACAGCCTGCAGGCGCGCTCGATGGCCAAATCTTCAACGATGTCGACCTTTTCGCAGCCACCGTAATAGCGCTTGCCAGAATAACCTTCAGCGTACTTGTTGGTAAGTACGGTGCCCATTGCCTGTATTACAGCAAGTGAAGCAATATTCTCTGATGCGATAAGCTCGATGGTTGAGCGCTGGCGGGAAAGCTCCTGCCCAATTGCGTCTGCTATTTGAGGGTCTTCTGCTGCGAGATAGTCGTAAGACATATGCCGCGCTCCTTTCGAACTGCGCCTAGCACTTTTGTAGTGTTCTCAAAGATAGCACAGCGCCATAAGAAAAGGAGCCGCAGCACCGCTCCTGCGGCCCTACGGCTCCTTGTTTTCGACAAATGTTACGTGCGCGAAACGAATCCGCCACGAACCCCTTAGCTACCGAAAGCCTCGGAAGCGGAAATGCCGCCACCGAACATGCTGTCAGCAAGCGCCTGCTGGTTGTCGGTGTTGTCCATGTCGAGCTTCCAATCCTTGCCGTCCTTGGTCAAGGTAAAGGTAACCTCGGTTTCTACCGGAGTTGCTGCATCGAGGGCTGCCATGAACGTCTTACCTGCATAAGCATAAATCTCGTCGGTGGTGCTGAAGCCCTGGTTCATAGCGTCATCAGCAAAGCTGTCGCCCCAGCTCGTTAGAACAACGTAGAGCTGCTTGCTGGTGATCTTGGTGGTTGCCTTGGCGGTATCGCCGTCAACCTTCACATCGCCAATTTCATAAGCGAAGCCGTTCACCCAAGACTTTACCAGAGAATTCCCGTCCATACCCAGCTGCTCGAGCTGCTTCAGGTCAGAACCGCCCATTTCGCCAACGAGCTTAGATACCTCATCGTCGCTGGGGTTGACGAACTGGGAAAGCTCGGCGTCGAGCGCCTGCTTCGCCTTCTCCTCTTCGCTTGGGCCGCAGCCAACAAGGCCGAGACACAGAATCGCCGCGAACAGCGCCACGGCTGCCGCCAAAAGCCAATGGCGGGGCTGGGGGCTTTTGTGTTGCCTCTTTTTCCTTGGAA
>URJE01000012.1 GCA_900547965.1 uncultured Eggerthella sp.
CGCTCGCTTGTACAGCATTTAACGCTGACTTCGACGGTGACCAGATGGCTGTTCATGTACCGCTGGGTGCCGAGGCTCAGGCTGAAGCCCGCGTACTGATGCTTTCCGCTAACAACATCAAGTCGCCTGCACATGGTCGTCCGCTGACCGTTCCCACCCAGGACATGATCATCGGTATGTACTACCTCACCGCTGCCCGCGATGGCTTCCCCGGTGAAGGTCGTGCATTCATCAATTTCGCAGATGCTCGCAACGCCTATGATGCCCGTGCTGAGGTTGACCTTCAGGCTAAGATCTGGGTTCGCCTTCCGAAGGACACCCTGGTTGCAACCTCATTCGGCAAGTTCGATGAGTACAAGGCCGGTTCGCGTCTGCAGACCACCATCGGCCGAATCATCTTCAATGGTGTGTTCCCGGACGATTATCCGTTCCTGAACTACCAGATGAACAAGAAGGAAATTGGCCGCATTGTAGAGGATGCTTGCAACCGCTACACCCTTTCTGAAGTTGAGCCTATCCTCGACGGCTTGAAGGACACCGGTTTCCATTACGCCACCATCGCTGGTATTACCGTTTCCGTTTACGACGCAACGGTTCCTCCCAGCAAGGACGCTATTCTTGCCGATGCCGACAACAAGGTTGCCGCTATCGAGGAAGACTACGAGATGGGTCTTATGAGCGCTGAAGAGCGTCATAAGCAGGTTGTTGACATTTGGACCGAGGCTAACGAAGAGGTCGGCGAGGCAATGGCTGCCAACTTCGACAGCTTCAACCCGATCTTCATGATGGCCGACTCTGGTGCTCGAGGTAACATCAAGCAGATTCGTCAGCTTGCTGGTATGCGTGGCCTGATGGCAGACACCAAGGGTGGCACGATCGACATTCCTGTTAAGTCGAACTTCCGTGAGGGCCTTTCCGTTCTGGAATACTTCATTTCCACGCACGGTACTCGAAAGGGTATGGCTGACACCGCGCTGCGTACTGCAGACTCCGGTTACCTTACCCGTCGTCTGGTTGACGTTGCTCAGGACGTTATCGTTCGCGAAATCGACTGCGGTACTTCCGATGGCGTTCCTTACCCGATTCACAACGATAAGGGCGAGCTTGACGAGAACCTGGTTGGTCGTTGCGTTCTGGAAGACATCCAGGATGCCGAGGGCAACGTTATCGTTGCTGCGGGCGACTTCATCAACTCCATGGATCAGGTTGCCGCCATGGATGCTGCTGGTCTCACCACCATCAACATCCGCACGGTTATGACCTGTCATGCAGAGCATGGCGTTTGCCAGAAGTGCTACGGTTGGGACCTTGCTACTGCACGTCCGGTTAACATCGGTACTGCTGTTGGCATTATTGCTGCACAGTCCATCGGTGAGCCCGGCACGCAGCTTACGATGCGTACGTTCCATGCCGGCGGTGTTGCAGGTGAAGACATTACGCACGGTCTGCCTCGTGTTACCGAGCTTTTCGAGGCTCGCAAGCCTAAGGGCCAGGCTGTACTTGCCGAAATCGCTGGTACCTTGCAGGTAACTGCCGACAAGGTGAACAAGACGCTTACCGTTCATGACCAGGAAGGCAACATCCGCGAATACGTGGTATCTGCTCGTGCAACGCTTTTGCCGGGCGTTACCGATGGTTGCGAGGTCGAAGTTGGCCAGCAGCTCACCAAGGGTTCTGTAAACCCCCACGACCTGCTTCGCCTTACCGATCCGAACACCACGCTTCGTTACATCGTTGCTCAGGTTCAGGACGTGTACGTGTCCCAGGGCGTAGACATCAACGACAAGCACATCGAGGTTATTGCCCGCCAGATGCTGCGTAAGGTTGCTGTTCTCGATCCGGGCGATTCCGACTATCTGCCGGGCCGCCAGGTTAACCGCTTCGAATTCGAAGATGCGGCTAACGCTCTGGTTCTGGAAGGCAAGAATCCTCCGGTGGGTCAGCCTCTGCTGCTCGGCATCACCAAGGCTTCGTTGGCAACCGATTCGTTCCTGTCTGCTGCATCGTTCCAGGAAACCACCAAGGTTCTCACCGATGCTGCCATCGAGGGCAAGGTTGATACCCTGCAGGGCCTGAAGGAAAACGTTATTATCGGTAAGCCTATCCCGGCTGGTACTGGCCTCAAGCGTTATCACGACGTGGGTCTTACCTACCGTGGTGTGGCTGTTGACAAGGTTGACTCCGACCGTCTGCCCGATTCCGCTCCTGAGGCGCTTCGTGAGATCGAAGAGCTGCTGCCTCAGCCGCAGGATTGGTCGCTTGATGGCGATGGTTACCTGGGTGCGGGCTCCGACTATGCAAGCTACTTTGCTTCCATCACGTCGGGCTACCGTGGCAACAACCTCTCTGATGAGGATGCTCGTCTGTATATCTACGACGACCTGGGTGTATCGCAGCGTTGGGCCAACAAGTTCTCTGAGGCTGGTATCGAAACCGTGGCCGACCTGGTTGGTCACACCGAAGATGACCTGCTTCGCATCGAGGGCATTGGCACCAAGGCTATCGAAGAGCTGAAGGAAGGCCTTGAAAAGCATGGCTTGTCTCATGTGATCGAAGACGATCTGAACGCTTCTCGCGACGACATGAGCCAGCTGCTTGACATGGTGTTCTCTCCCGATGACACCGTGCTCATCGGTGGCGACCAGCCCGCAACCTTCAGCACTGAAGGCGAGGACATGCTGGGCGAGGCTCTGCCCCCGCGCTCCTATCAGCGCAACCTGGAAGAGCTCGACGCTCTGTTGGGCGCCAACGACCTTGGCTTCCACAGCACGGATGCTGATTCCGACTCCTCTTCGGACGAAGAATAATCCGACCGAAAGCTAATCGCTTCAAAGGCGCGTTCCCTGAATGGGACGCGCCTTTTTTGTTGCTTTGGAGAAGGCTTCTTTAGTGCACTAAAGCGCCAAGCGGTATCTGCATTTAGAGTGTTATTCTGGTACTCGCAAAAAGTTGAAAGGGAGCAAACGATGCCCAATACCAAAACGTATCTTTCCAACGACCGCACCCCTCCGCAAAGCCAAATTGGCGCATCGCTGGAATCGTTGGCGTACACCATCCACGAGCGCCGCAATGCGGGCGATGAAAGCTACACGCATCGTTTGCTTACGGGTGATATCGATACGCTTTTGAAGAAGGTTGCCGAAGAAGCGCATGAGGCCACGCTTGCGGCAAAGGACGTTGTGTACAACGAGGGCGACGACGCACAGGTTAACCACCTGCGCTATGAAGCAGCCGATGTGGTGTATCACCTTATGGTTTTGCTGGAGCGTTGTGGTATCGGCCTTGATGAATTCGCAGCCGAGCTCAATACCCGTATGACCAAAGAAGAAATCGAGGAACGTGGTGGCGTAGTGTTGCTGAAGCCTGAGTACGTAAACCGCGGTAACCACGTGGAAAAATAGGACCAGGTACCAGATTCCCGCATTGGGAGCTGGAGTCTGGGAGCATAGGGACGGGTGTCGTTTTCTTGTTTAAAAGGCAGAGCCTCGCTTGCGTGATTTGTCGCAAGCGAGGCTCTGCCTTTTGTTGGATGGTAAAACGGCACCTGCTCTTGCATTCCCGGCACGCCGTGCTTGAGCGGAACCGGGCACCGTTCCTCATCAGAGATACTGGCCGCGGACTTCCCAAAAGGCAACAGCGCTGGCAGCGGCCACATTGAGCGAATCAACCTGATGTGCCATAGGGATCTTCACAGTGTAGTTGCAATTGGCAATAGTGGACGGCGCCAGGCCATCGCCTTCGGTTCCCAGGACAAGTGCAAGCTTTTTGGCTCCTGCGATCTGATCATTCTGAAGTGTGACGGAATCGTCTTCCAGTGCCAGGGCTGCAACGGTGAATCCGAGCTGGTTCAGCAGCGGCACTCCCTCTTCTGCCCAATTGCGCTCAGTTCCGATGCGGGTCCACGGCACCTGGAACACGGTTCCCATGGAAACGCGGTTGGCGCGGCGATAGAACGGGTCGTGGCACCCGGGTGTAACCAGTACGGCGTCCATGCCCAACGCGGCGGCCGAACGGAATATCGCACCGATATTGGTGAAGTTCGTCACATCTTCCAAGATGGCAATGCGCGTTGCGTCTTTGAGCATGGTGGCAACATCGGGCAAGATGGGTCGATGGAATGCCGCAAGGGGACCACGAGTGCGCTCATAGCCGGTCAGCTCGAAAACCTGTTGGTGCGTGCCGACGAACAGGGGAGTGGCTGGTGCTGCAACATCGATACGATCAAATAATTCTTCGCACGCAGGAGCCCAGCGCTTATCGGTTAGCAGGGCAAAAGGGGTAAGTCCTGCATCCATAGCCCTATCGATAACGTTGCGCGATTCGGCAATGAATAAGCCCTCGTCGGACACATCGCTGCCTGTTGCAAGGCGAAGGCCCACCAGTTGTTTGGGGTCGCGCAGCTCGGAATCGGTCATGCTGGAAAATACGCGTAAACGGGCATCGTCTAAGTTGGTGAGCTCGATAAGGGGCATGTCGTTCCTTTGCTGTTGCGGGGTTAATCCGAATTATACGTTGAGGGGATTTTAACTCCGAAGTGCTTGTCAAGCACTAATTAGGTGATTGTGCTAAAATATCGGGTCGGAATATCACCCACGGAAAGGTACATATATGTCAGGGCATTCAAAATGGGCAACCACCAAGCATCGTAAGGCAGCTCAGGACGCAAAGCGCTCCGCGCTGTTCTCCAAGCTTTCCCGTAACATTACCGTTGCGGCGAAGGAAGGCGGCGACCCGAACCCTGAAAACAACGCTTCCCTGGCAGCTGCTATCGATAAGGCAAAGAGCTATTCCTTGCCTAAGGACAAAATCAAGACCGCTATCGATAAGGCTTTTGGTTCCGGCAAAGACGCTGCCAACTACGAAACGGTTGTGTACGAGGGCTATGGCCCCTGTGGTGTTGCTATCTACTGCGACGCTCTGACCGACAACCGCAACCGCACCGCTGCTGATGTTCGTGCTGCCTTCAATCATCATGGTGGCAACCTGGGCACTTCCGGCTCTGTTGCTTTCCAGTTCGAAAAGAAGGGCCAGATCCTGGTAGAAAAGGTTATCAAGTCCGAGCAGAAGAAGGTCGCCGACAAGGAAAACGCTGTCGATGAAGACGAATTCATGATGGCTGTTGCCGAGGCTGGCGGTTCCGATTACGAAGACGCTGGCGATGAGTGGATCGTGTACACCGCTCCCACCGATCTGATGACGGTTAAGAAGGGTCTGGAAGAGCAGGGCATCGAAGTTAAGGGTGCGGAATTCATCATGGAGCCCACCACGCCTACCGAGGTTACCGTTGCCGATGCAAAGAAGGTTATGCGCCTGGTAGACCGTCTGGAAGAGCTCGAAGACCTTCAGAACGTATATCACACCATGGACATCACCGACGAAATCGCTGCTGCCCTCGACGAAGAGGAATAAGCGATTCGCGTATCCGAAAAGGGACTCCTTTAGTTCCATTTTCAACATTCAACAGGCGTTACTTGGTAACGTTACCGTAAAAAGAAAGGCTGCTTTGTGCAGCCTTTCTTTCTTTTAATCAAGGGTCTATTTCGGACTGGTGCCTGTGGTATAGTAAGTGAACTTCAAAGCATTAAACGCACTACTTAACCACACCACGATGCTCAAGGGGTCTTCTTTTCGTGACGCGACAAGCGAACATTCTTTCGTTCGATGAGGTGAAAGCCCGCGAGGCTTCGCTTCCGCGTACCGTTTCACCCTCCTCTTCTTCCCGTAGAGCCTACGAGGCTCATCGAAATGCTGAAGAGGGCGCGGCTCGTCGTACTTCCTCTCGCTCAAACACCCCTCGTGTTTCCAGCGCGCGTTCTTACCGTGAGGCGTCGGCATCTCGTTTTGCCGAAAGCAACTATGCCCAGCTGCAGCGCCCTTCTCGGGAGCGCTCCTCTATGCGTGGGTACGATGACCTCAACCTCAATCACAGCGCTCAACGTGCTGGTCGTGGTTATTCCTCGTCTGTTTCCGCGGGCGACCGTCGTTATTCTTCAGCTCGCGCTCAGGCTCGTAGGGGCTATCAGTCCCAGGCGTCTTCTGGTTATGCTGCTTCCCGCAGTGATGCCGCACGTGGCGCTCGTTCTCGTCGCATAGACGATGCGTCTGCGGAAGGCGAAGAGCACGTAGCAGCTCGTCGTTCGGCACAGCGCAAACAGAACGAGAGCTTCTCTCGCGAGATCCGTAAGCGTTTCCGAGCTGCAAAGGCCGATCGTGAATTCGACCGCACTATCGGAGCTCGCGAAAGGGCTCGTGCGCGTGCGGAGCAGCAAGAGCAAGGTAGCCGCGCCGCCGTATACGATATGCGAATGGGATCAACCCAGCGTAAGTCGGTGCGCAGCATGGCCGAAGGCGAAAGCGGTAAGCATGGTTTTTCGCTACCGTTTGCCATGCCTTTTACGGGGTCTATTTCCGCATGGGCAACACGCGGCATCGTTTCGCTTATTGCCGTTGTGTTTGCGGTAACCATGCTCTATTTCCCTTGCCAGAACTACTACAACGAAACGCGTCAGTTGCAGCAGCTTCAAGCTGAATACGATGCGCTTCAGGAATACAATACCCAGATGCAAAATCAGGTAGATTACCTCAATACCGATGAAGGCATTGAAGATTATGCCCGCTCTGAGTTGGGATGGATTCGCCCAGGTGAACATGTTGTTTCGGTAGAAGGAGTAACCCCTTCAACTGACACTTCGCGCTCAAACGATCGCGTCTATGCCATTCCTGCTGGTAGCGTGGCAGCTCCCGACACGTGGTATTCCGGCTTTTTGGATGTGATCTTTGGCTATGGCCACTAATTCAAAACGTATTGCAGCTTTTGACATCGGCACGGTAACGTGCCGATTGTTGTTGGCGGAGGTTCAAAATGGCGCGCTTCACGAGCTTGAGCGCCGTTGCGTTATAACGAATCTTGGTGTTGGTGTCGATAAAACGGGCGTCCTTCAGGAGGATGCCATTCAGCGTGTTGTTGCGCAAATTGGCGAATACGTCGAAATCGTGAACAGCTATCGCGATGTCCAGTACCCTGAGATTCCTATTGTTGCAGTTGCTACCAGCGCTTCGCGTGACGCCAAGAATTCCGACATTTTGGTAGGGAAGTTGCGCGAGTTGGGCGTAGAGCTTTCCGTTATCGAAGGCGAACGCGAGGCTGCTCTTTCATTTTGTGGTGCTTCGCGCGGGCACGAAGGCGAAAACCTTCTGGTTGCCGATATCGGTGGCGGCTCCACCGAAGTGGTGCTGGGCGTTGGCGGCGAAGCTCCTAAGTTGGCACATTCGTTCAACGTTGGGTGCCGCCGCATGACGGAGCGCTTCTATGTTTCCGATCCTCCGGCCGAACCTGAATTGACGCAGGCTCGCGCTTGGGTCCGGCACGAATTCAAGTCCTTTTTCGAACATGCGAAAAACGAGGGGATTGCGATCGACCGTATTGTCGCGGTGGCAGGCACGGCAACCAGCGTTGTTTCCATGGACAAGAAGATGGAAGTGTACGATTCCGCTTTGGTCGATGGCGTTACGGTTCCAGGTGAAACCCTGAACAACCTGTACTGCCGGCTATCCAGCATGCCCTTGGCCGACCGCAAGCACGTAGTAGGTCTCCAACCCGAACGTGCTTCGGTTATTGTTGCCGGCTTGGGCATTTTGCTTGAAGTGCTTGCGGCCGCCGATTGCAAATCCTTCATAGTTAGCGAATCAGATATTCTTCAAGGTTTGATCCTTGGCGCCTATGAACAGGGAAAATAAACAAATCTTACGTATCGGCTAAGGTTTGTTCGCCGAGGAGCTTTCATGGGAATAATCCTCAACCGTGCGTTGGGGGTTATTTTTGCTATGATGGTAACGCTTGCTCGTCAGGGGCAACACGGGAGCGTGGTGGAATTGGCATACACAGCGGACTTAAAATCCGCCACCTTCGGGTTTGTGGGTTCGAGTCCCACCGCTCCTACCAGTTCTGAATTCAGCAGTGCTCCGTTTTAGTGGGCACTCGGTTATAACGAAAGCGTTGAAGATGACAGACATCGCACCTTACATGCAGGATCCCAAGATCGTCCAAAACATCGAGGATTTCGAGGCATACTGCAAGACAGAAGATGCATCTGCCCAGCCCGGATCGCCCGCGCTGTTCGAATCGTACCTGAGCCGCTATGCGGATAAAGTCGGCGACATCATCAACACGTTTATTCCTGCGGGTAGCCATCCCGATATGGACAAGTACCTGTATGCTCCGCTTGTGAAGTACAGCCAAAACGGCGGCAAGCGCCATCGTCCTCTTATCTGTGTTGCAGCATGCGCTGCGGTAGGTGGCGATATCCGTCGAGCATTTTCCGCTGCTGCCGCTATCGAGCATTTCCATACGGCTGCTCTTATTCATGACGATATTGCCGATGAGGCGTCGCTGCGCCGTGGCGAGCCTTGCATGCATCTTACCCAGGGCGAAGGCCTCGCCATCAACGCGGGCGACTTGGCCCTGTCCATCGTAAACGGCATCGTTATGCGCGATCCGCTGCTTTCCGATTCCATGAAGGTGCGCGTTGCCATCGAGCTGGTTTCCATGGCTCAGAGCACGGTAGAAGGCCAGGCGCTTGATATCGGCTGGGCTCGTGACGGCCGCTATGACATCACTCCGGAAGATTATCTGGTTATGGCAACGCATAAAACCGCGCATTATTCTGGTGCGGTTCCTCTGGCTGTTGGCGCTATGGTTGGCGGCGGCTCGGAGGAACAGGTTGAAGCCCTTCGCGCTTACGGCTTGGACACTGGCCTTGCGTTCCAAATTCAGGACGACCTGCTTAACCTGGTTGGCACCAAGGAAGCAAAGGAAAAAGATTATCGCAGCGATATTACCGAAGGCAAGCGCACGCTTGTTGTGGTTCATGCGCTGCAGAACACCACGAAGCGGGAACGCTTGGTAGAGATTCTTTCCTCCAAGGAAACGGATCCAGCTATTCTCGAGGAAGCGGTTTTCATCATGCGTGAGGCGGGCAGCATCGATTATGCGCGTGCCTATGCAGAGAAGCTAACTGCCAACGCCGAGGAGCGCCTTGCGAAAATCCTGCCCGAATCGAAGATGCGCGACCTTTTGGCGTCGATGGCAGATTGGTTCGTTGATCGACTTAAGTAGTGAAGCATATGGATCCTATTAAGAAAAACGATTCCGGCGCTGCGGTTGAAGATGTGCAGTGCAGGCTCGTAAAAGCTGGTTATCTGGCCGAAAGCCAGGTAACGGGCACCTTTGGTGCCGAAACGGAAAACGCTGTTTTGTCGTTGTGCCGTGATTGCGGCATCGAACCACGCGCCGAGGTAGACAACGCTGTTTGGACTAAATTGGTTGACGCATCGTTCGAATTGGGCGACCGTAACTTGTTCTTGCGCGTTCCGTTCTTCCACGGTGCCGATGTACGCACGCTCCAGGAAGCTCTTTCCGCGCTGGGCTTTTCTTGCGGTGTTGCCGACGGTATCTTTGGTGTTCACACGGAAGATGCGCTGCGTCGCTTCCAGCTGAACATGGGCTTGCCCACCGATGGCATTGCCGGTGCATTCACGTTCCGCGCGCTTTTGCACTTGCAGCATTCCTGGAAGGGCAAGGATTCTTTCAGCCCCGTTCCCCGTTTGGGCTTTGCTCGTGCGGCTCAGGTACTCGAATCGAACCTTATCTGCCTTTTCGGCACATCGGAATTCACCCGTTCGGTTGCCGCTCGTATGTCGAATCTGGCGCTTGCCACTACTCCGGCATCGAAGGTTACCAGCGCTGATTCACTGCTGGTTGCTCCCGATGAAAGCATGTATTTCGTGCAAATTTTGGTTGGCAACGAAAAGCCTGCTTCCACGGTTCCCACGGTAGATTTCGTGGACGAAGAAAGCCTTCCCGACCGCGTTGGTCAGGCTCTTATGGCAACGGAAGGCCACCAGCGTCGTATTGCTGTTCGCCTGCCTGAAGAGGGCTGGGAAGATGCCGGCGCCGATCGTTCGGCTCAGCATTACGCCATTGTTTTGCTTGATGCACTTTGCTCTGGTTTGGTTATTGCGGAGCAGCGATAGCGTTGGTTTTCGTTTGCTATACTGAGGACGCATAGGCAATTGAGCAGAAAGGCGTCCATGGAAGCATCAGCTCTTATTCTTGCTGCGGGTGCAGGTACCCGCATGAAATCATCTAAACCAAAGGTTGCTCACCAGATTTTTGGCAAGCCCCTTGTTCGTTGGGTCGTCGATGCTGCGCATGCTGCGGGCATTGAATCCGTTGTTGGCGTGGTAGGCCACGGTAGGGAACAGGTGGAGCCTCTTCTTTCCGATGTAACCACGGTTGTTCAGGAAGAGCAGCTGGGTACCGCGCACGCGGTTCTGGCGGCTCGTGGTGCGCTTGAAGGCCGCACTGGTTCCCTGGTGGTGCTTACGGGCGATTCCCCGCTGGTACGTGCTGAAACCATCGCCGAGCTTGTTCGCACGCGTGAAGAGGCCAACGCTGCCGTGGTTGTTCTAACCATGGAAGCGGAAAACCCCACTGGCTATGGCCGTATTATCCGCGATGCGGCAGGCGACGTTCAGGAAATCGTTGAGCAGAAGGACTGCACGCCTGAACAGGCCGCAGTTACGGAATGCAATTCCGGCTTCTACTGCTTCGACATCGAAACCCTGTTTGTTGCGCTGGAAGAAGTTTCCACCGACAACGCGCAGGGCGAATACTACCTTACCGACGTTTTGGGCATTGCCCGCAACCAGGGCAAGCGCGTGCTTGGCTTGAAGGCCGAAGACGCATCCGAGTGCCTGGGCGTTAATTCTCGCCGCCAGCTTGCTGAAGCCACCAAGGTGCTGCAGCAGCGCATCAATGGCATGCATATGGACAACGGCGTAGCCATCATGGATCCCGCCACAACGTGGATCGGCCCCGATGTAACCATCGAGTCTGATGTCGAGATTTTGCCCATGACGTTCCTTATGGGCGCTACCTCTATCGCCACCGGCAGCATTGTTGGTCCCAATTCCCGCCTTACCGACACTACGGTGGGGGCGAATTGTCAGGTCGAAGAAACTGTTGCTATCGAAACTGTTCTTGACGCTGATGTTACGTGCGGTCCTCGTGCGTATCTGCGTCCTGGTACGCACATGTGCGAAGGCTCCAAGGCGGGCACGCACGTGGAAATCAAGAAATCTACCATCGGCAAGGGCAGCAAGGTGCCGCATCTGAGCTACATCGGCGACACCACCATGGGTGAAGGCGTTAATATTGGCGCCGGCAGCATCACCTGCAATTACGATGGCGAAAAGAAATGGCCTACCACCATCGGCGACAACTGCTTTGTTGGCAGTGACGTAATGATGGTTGCTCCGGTAACGCTGGGGGAAAACTCCCTTATCGGCGCCGGATCTGTTATCACCAAAGACGTATCTGCGGGGGCCCTTGGTTTGGGCCGTGCCCGCCAAACGGAAATTGAGCATTGGAACGAGAGGAAGAAGAACTAATGAGCAACATGACCAAGACCATGGCGGTATTCGCCGGGTCAACCTGTCCCGAGCTGGCTGAGGATATTGCCACTGCGCTGGGCACCACGCTCGGCAACGTGAAGCTCGAGAAGTTCTCGAACGGTGAAATTTACGCACGTTATCTTGAGAGCGTTCGTGGCGCAGACGTTTTCATCGTACAGTCCACTTCCACGCCTAACGTTAACGAAGCGGTAATGGAGCTGCTTATTATGGCCGACGCTGCAAAGCGTGCTTCTGCCCGTACCGTTAACGCCGTTGTTCCTTGCTATGGCTATGCTCGTCAGGACCGCAAGGCTGCAGCCCGTGAGCCTATTACGGCTAAGCTGGTTGCCAACATCATGACTGCAGCTGGCATCGACCGCACCATTACCATCGACCTGCACCAGGGCCAGATTCAGGGCTTCTTCGATACCCCGGTAGACCACCTTACGGCTCTGCCCATTTTTGCCGATTACTTCCGCAAGAAGAATATCGACACCGAAAAGCTGTGCGTGGTAAGCCCTGATGTTGGCCGCGCTAAGGCTGCAAAGAAGCTTTCCGACATGCTCCACTCCGACCTGGCCATCATGCACAAGGGCCGTCCTGGTCATAACAAGGCAGAAATCACCGCTCTTATCGGCGATGTTAACGGCAAGATCTGCATCGTTAACGACGACATGATTGATACCGCTGGTACCCTGTGCGCTGCTGTTGCCACGTTGAAGCAGAAGGGCGCTGAAAAGGTATACGTTTGCGCAACGCATCCTATTTTCAGCGGTCCTGCTTACGAGCGCATTGAAAACTCCCAGATCGACGAACTGGTAGTTTGCAACACCGTTGCTGTTCCCCAGGAAAAACAGACCGGCAAGATCAACGTTATTTCCGTTGCTCCGCTTTTGGCACGTGCTATCAACAACGTTTACGACAACAAGTCGGTTGCTTCGCTGTTCGACCCAGAGTTCGCCCTGTAAGGCATGCGCGTAGTAGTTGGCCTGGGTAACCCAGGGGAAGAATACGCGCATACGCGCCATAACGCGGGTTTTGAGGTGGTAGACCTTTTAGCCAGCGAATGGGGCGTAACCTACTGGAAGAACACGTGCGGTGCTTTGGTGGGTGAAGGCAAACTGCGTCATTCCGATGGCAGCATCGAAAAGGTAATTTTGGCGAAGCCCCAGAGCTTCATGAACCTTTCCGGTGGGCCTACTTCGAAGCTTTGCAAGGAATACGATTGCCCGGTTGAAGAGCTTATTGTTATCCACGACGAGCTTGATATCGACCCTGGCACTGTGAAAGTGAAAAAGGGCGGTGGGCATGCGGGCCACAACGGCTTGAAGTCCATCATCGAAAAGTGCGGTTCGCGCGATTTCTTGCGCGTGCGCACGGGCATCGGCCGTCCGCCCGGAAGGATGAGCGTGGTGGATTTCGTGCTTGGCGCCCCGAAGAAGGACGCGAAGGACGATTTTGATCAGGCATGCCAGCGTGCAGCCGAAGCAGTGGAATCGCTGTTGGAAAAGGGCCTGGCAAGAACACAGGATGTGTTCAATCAGCATTAACGAAAAACCCGATCGCGAAAGCGGTCGGGTTTTTTTGTTGGTGGGGGTGCTGGAGGGGCAAGGTGGCGGCGGGATGGGGTTGCAGCTGAGGCGCGGGGCATTGGCGCTGGGTTGGAGCGTATTCGGAGTATCAGCAAAAGAGGCGTTGTGTGGGAAATCTGATGTACACCTAAAACGTTTGAATGGGCTATGCTCCAAACGGGCGGTGCAAAGTGCTTTCGTGCAAGGGTGTATGCGTATTTGGGCTGCTTGAACGCTGTTCGATGCGAATCATTGATTTAGGGTGTTCGCACGGCGGAAACCCATTTCCTCTTACCGTCTTAGCTGGCAGCTAGGGCGCATCGAGTGGCGCATGGGGTAGGATAAGGAAAAGAAAAAGAGCCTATGAAAAGGCTCTTTGCTGAGTCAATCGAATTCCCCCTACGGGGTGATGCTCCCGAAAGAGCAGCATTTTTGGCTTAGCCGTATTTTGACTCACAGTGTCGATGTAACTGGTAATCGACAAGGCGAGTTTAGCACAGCGTGAAGGAGCTAGACAACATGAACCTGAGAAATTACCCTGGGTCGTTCAATATTGGCCTTGACCTTGGTCCCGCGTCGGCTGGCTGGTCGGTAGTGGACAGTGAAGGAAAACTCTTTCATTTCAAGAAAAAACCAACATGGGGAAGTCGTTTGTTTGATAGTGCGCAGACTGCCTCGGAGGCACGTATGCATCGCGGTCAGCGTCGACGTTATGTGCGTCGCCGTTGGCGCCTCAACTTGTTGCAGGCACTGTTTACTGAGGAGATGGAAAAGGTTGACCCTGGGTTCTTTATGAGGCTCAACCATTCCCGAACCGTTGAGGGCGATCCTATCTTCACCAAGGACTTTACCAAGAAGGACTATTACAAGCGTTTTCCTACCATCTATCACTTGCGTGCGCACCTTATGGAAACCGACGATCCGGCCGATCTCCGTTTGGTTTACTTGGCTATTCATAACATCGTTAAGCACCGTGGCAACTTCCTGCGTCAGGAGGAAAAGCTTACGGCAAAAATCGCAAACACCTCGGAAGCACTTGGGAAGCTTTCTGTCTCGCTAAAAGAATGGTGCGATTCGAGGGGATATAGTGCCGGAAAGGTTGATGAGGAAGCAATCGCGGCAGTTTTAGCAGACGAACGCATATCGCGTTCTCAAAAAGCAAAGAATGTGACATTGCTTATCTCCGTTGATACAGGCGACAGTAAGGCAAACGCGAAGCTCGCTAAGGCGTTGGCGAATGCTATCGTGGGTCTCCAAGCTGAGTTCAAAGACCTATTTGGCGATTTTGAGTGTGAAGCAACCAAGCTCAATCTTTCTGAAGAGGAGAAGCTCGAAGTGCTTCAGGCGGCGTGCCCCGATGATAGCGCGGAGCTGCTTGAAGCTGTATGTGGTGCGTATTCTGCGTATGTGCTCCAGGGTTTGCTTTCATATGCGGAGGGGCAGACCATTTCGCATAATATGATAAAAAAGTACGATTGCTACGCGGAAGATCTGGAGTGCCTTAAAGCCTTGGTTCGCGACTATTTGCCGAAGACGAAGGGCGATGACGGACTCAAGCCATTTGACCGGTTTTTTCGTGGCGTCACTTATCATGATTTGGATAAGAGTGATCCCTCGCGCGACTACGATGTGTCAAAAGCCAAAGGTTATACTGCCTATAACCTGCATAAACTTTCGTACGACGAATTCAGAAAAGAAGTTGAAAAGCTGCTAAAGGGCACAGGTGCTCAGGACGATGAGCGCTATATCACCATGATGGATGCGTTTGAGAAGCAGCGTTTCTTGCGTCGCTTGAAGACGAGTGATAACGGGGCAATCTACTATCAGCTGCACTTGGAAGAGTTGCAGGCGATTCTTGAAAATCAAGGTCGTTTCTATCCCTTCCTTAAGCAAGAGGCAAGCAAGATAGAAAGCCTGGTTACCTTCCGGATCCCCTACTACGTGGGTCCGCTTACGTCTAAAAACGCTGCAAAGGATGCTCATAACAAGAACCGTTTTCAGTGGTCGGAGCGCAAGCCGGGTATGGAGGATGCAGTTATCACGCCGTGGAACTGGGAAAGCGTTATCGATAAGAATCGGAGCGCGGAGAACTTTATTATGCGCATGACGGGGGATTGCACATACTTGGCGGGCGAGAAAGTACTGCCCAGGCATTCCTTGCTCTACGAGGAGTTCTGCGTACTCAATGAGCTAAACGGCGTTCGTTTCACGAATGACGGCGATAATTGGCACCGTTTGGATTCCGAGCAGCGTGCAGGCATTATTCGCGATTTGTTCCATAAGAAGCGCAGTGTGAAGTATGCAGACATTGCCGCCTGGCTTGTGCGGATGGGTTATCTTGAGAGAACTCCTCAGGTGCGCGGCGGACAGGGTGAAAGCGGCTTGGAATCAAAGATGAGCTCGTACCTCTTGTTTGCTAAGGATGTTTTCGGCGTTGACGAGCTTGATGAAGCGCTATTCCCTGCCATTGAGCAGATCATTTTGTGGAACACGCTGTTTGAGGATCGCTCGATTTTTGAAGAAAAGCTCCGTGATGAATTCGGGCCTAATGGCAACGGTATGCTCAATGACGAGCAGATAAAGAAATGCAAAAAACGCCTTTCGGGATGGGGTAGGCTTTCCGAAAAGTTTCTTACCGGAATCAAGGTCACTACGCAGGGTGGTCGTCAGGTGGGCATCATGGATGTGCTTCGCGAGGGTAGTCCAAACTCCGAGCGCCGCCAGGGCGAAGCTTTGGTGATGATGGAGGTTCTTCATGACAACACTTTTGGCTTCCAGAAAAAAATCGATGAGGTAAACCGTGTGTACTATGCGCAAAACGCCAAAGCGATGGGTGTAAACGAACTTCCCGGCTCGCCCGATATTCGCCGTAGCATTAACCAAGCCATTCGCATTGTTGACGAAATTGTAAAGATTGCCGGCCATGCGCCCGGCAACATCTTTATTGAGGTCACGCGCGACGAGGACGAAAAGAAGAAAGGGAAGCGTACTGTCAAGCGCTGGGACCGCATAGAAGCGGCACTCAATGCATTCAGGGCTGAGGGCGGCGACCTTGCAGTTATGGGCGATTTCAAGCGGCTTAAGGGCGCAGAAGCCGATTTGAGCGAACGGCTCACTTTGTATTTGCTGCAAAATGGCAAATGCCTGTATTCAGGCCGCGCCATCGACCTCGAGGCGCTTATGGCGGGATCGGGTGAGTATGAAGTCGACCATATTGTCCCGCGTGCATATATTAAGGACGACAGCCTCGACAACAAGGCGTTGGTGTATCGTTCCGAAAATCAACGAAAAACCGATCAACTTTTGATTGACGAGAAGGTTCGCCAAAAAATGGGCGAAACATGGAAACAGCTCCATGACGCGAAAATGATCAGCGACAAGAAATATAACAACCTGATGCGCCTCACCGTTACCGAAGGCGCAATGAAGGGCTTTATTGCTCGCCAGCTGGTTGAGACAAGTCAAATAGTAAAGATGACTAAGGCGTTGCTTGAAGCACGTTATGGCGATGTGGGGACGAAGATCGTCCCTGTTAAGGCAAGCATGTCCCACAACCTTCGTGAAGTGGCGGGCTTGGTTAAATGCCGTGAAGCCAATGATTTCCATCATGCGCATGACGCGTATCTGGCGTGCCGCATGGGCTTGTTTATCCAGAAGCGTTACCCGGGGATTTACGAGAATCCCATTGGTTATGCGCATGCCATGAAAAAGTATGTTCTTGAGCAGTCGGAGCTGTTCAAGAAGACTCACTGGATGCCTGGATCTGCTGGCTTAATTGTGGATAGCTTTATGACGGCGGGGTTCGATCCCGAAACTGGCGAGATGTTCGAAGATGCCTGGGCTGGCAACGATGAAACTAAGCGTTACAAGAAAAAGCGCTATGACGATGCATGGAATGCGGCTGCGGAGGTGGAGAGCATTCGTCGTGCACTCAACTACCGACAGTGTTATGTCTCGAGGATGCCCTACGAAGATTCGGGCAAGTTCTGGGACGCGAACCCGATTTCAAAGAGAAGCAATCCCAAGCTTGCGCTTAAAAGCACCCTCGACCCTGCGTGCTTTGGCGGCTACAACACAAAGACAGCGGCATATTTCTTTATATATGAGGTTACTGATAAAAAAGGTATGACCGGGCTACGAATAGCTCAGATGCCCATTTTCATGAAAGCTAAATGCGAGAGCGATAATGCTGCTTTTGAGAAATATTGCCAAGATCTGGAAAGCGGAAGTAGGGTTTCCTTTACTCGAATCGTTATTCCAAAGCTGCTGAAATGGCAACTCGTTGAAATCGATGGAAGCCTTTTGCGCATTAATGCGGAAGAGGAGATGAAATCTGCGTCTCAGTTGGCGTTTTCGCAAGAAGAGCTTGAAAGAATCCTACTTGTCTGCACAGACGGCTATCTTGACGCTGACGTTAATCGATCTGTCTATATGGCAATTGCGAAAGCGCTCGAAAGGGCAAAATGCCCTATGTTGACGAAAGATCTGGATCTTGCGGGCAGATTCGATGCATTTTGCGGTCTTGCTGTGGCTGATCAGAAGGATTTATTGAAAAAGATCCTTCTTCTCTGCAGGGGAAATAAGCAGTCCTCTCCAATTAATCTTTCGTCTGTTGGCGGAAAGAAGAAGGCAGGACATCTCCGCCCAGCTCGTTATAAAGTGCCCGATGGAATGGTGCTCATCGACCAATCCGTAACGGGCATGTTCGAGAGGAGGACCCGTGTCGGGGTTTAGAAACATTGTAATATCTAGTCCCTGCAAGCTGCAGTATAAGGGCGGCTATATGGTTGTGCGCCGCGAGGACGACACCGCAAAAATACATCTTTCTGAAGTGTCGTCTGTCGTCTTGCAATCTAATCAGGTGTTTGTGAGCGCCTATCTGCTTTCCGAATTGGCCAAAGCTAAGGTCACATTTGTCGTTTCGGACGAAAAGTGTGATCCCATCGGGCAGTATCTTCCGCTCTATGGCGCTCACAACACCAGTAAGCGCATTGCTGAGCAGATCGAATGGGGCGAGCCAGTAAAGAAACGCGTGTGGCAGCGCATCGTGCGCGATAAGATAACGCACCAAGCAGACGTACTGCATGCACGTGCGCGCGAGGAGCAGGGTGGCCTTTTGCGGAGGATTGTTCCCGAGGTGCGCTCGGGTGATACCACGAATCGTGAAGGACACGCTGCCCGCGTGTATTTCAATGCGCTTTTTGGTTCGGACTTTTCGCGGGACGACGATACGCCCCTCAACGCCGCCCTCAATTATGGCTATGCCATTATTTTGTCGAGCATCAATCGCGAGATTGCTGCGCGGGGCTATCTTACCCAGATTGGCATTTGCCACCGCAACGAGTTTAACCAGTTCAATCTGGGCTGTGATTTCATGGAGCCATTTAGACCGCTTGTCGACCGGGTTGTGCTCGATAATTTCACCGGTGATTTCACCAAAGGGACCAAGCTATTGCTGGTCGATATCCTTAACCAGGGAATTGCGTATCGTGGCGGCACCTACCGTGTTGGTTCGGTTATTTCCCTCTATGTAGCCGATTGCTTTAAGGCCCTAGGGCGAAAACTATCGATCGATGAGATTGAGTCTTTTGGTGTCGTATGAACGCTAGCGAAAGGTCTAGATATATGCGGTTGCTGGTCTTTTTTGATTTGCCGGTTGATACGCCAGCGCAACGGAAAGCATATAGGCTATTTCGCAAATTTCTTCTGAAAGATGGCTATTTGATGCTTCAGGAATCGGTGTACGCAAAGTTGGTTGTTAACGATGGTGCTGCTGGCAATGCGGTCCAAAGGCTTCGTAAAAACCGTCCTCCTTCTGGCCTGGTTCAGGTTCTACGCGTGACAGAGGCTCAATTTTCCACGATGGAGTACATCGCGGGAAGCAGGGATGCTTATGACGAAGTGGATACGATGGAAGAGCTGTTGGTGCTATGAAATTAGTCTTTGCGGGTTTGGAGCATCCTGTCGAGTTGGTGGCAGGGGAGGTCGCGGTTCTGCAGGTTGAGAATTCGGCATTGTTTGCTCGCTTTGCGAATTCGTTGCAGTCGGAGTTGGGAAGCCAGGCATCCGAACCATATTCCCTATGGGATGGGGAAGAAGAAATTAAACCCGGCGATGCCTTGATGGTTGTTCCCGATGCCTTGAATCTGCCTTGGGGCAATAGGGCATTTTTGACAGCTGTTACCAAGAGAGTGGAACGCGAGTTCTTGGAAGACGAGGATTTGCGAATGCGAATAGAGTCTGCCCAGCGGGCAATTGAGGGGTATCTAAGCGGGTTGAGCTTAGGTTTTAACTCTGATTTGGGTTTTGGCATAGAATGGGACCTAAAGCGCTATCTCAAGTTTCTTGGGTTCGGTGCAGTGACGCAAGAAGACAAACCGTACCTTGATAATCTATTAAATTTTCTTTCATTTGCTCTTGACGCTGGTTGCAAGAAGGCAATTGTTTTCGTTAATCTCAAAACTTTTTTGACGAAAAAAGAGATTCAGATGCTATACGATCATGTTTTTTTCCTCAAAAGTAGCTTGTTACTTTTGGAGAACAAGCCAGATTCCATATCATATGAACATGAACGAAAACTAACCGTTGACCTGCAATTTCTAGAGTATTGAAAGATATATGCAGTTAGATTGAACGTCTTGTCACAGTAGAGAATTTGCCTCAATGGTTTTGGAGCAGTGTCGATCTAACTGGTAATCAAACCAGGCTTGGCGTTTGCCGTGTCGCTCGGAGGTTTTGGAGCAGTGTCGATCTAACTGGTAATCAAACGCTCTCTGCCGAGACCTAGAGCTCGACCAGTTTTGGAGCAGTGTCGATCTAACTGGTAATCAAACATGGCGGTAGCGAAGAGGGTATGAATGCCCGTTTTGGAGCAGTGTCGATCTAACTGGTAATCAAACCCAGTCCTTAATAGTCTTTTTTATATATCTGTTTTGGAGCAGTGTCGATCTAACTGGTAATCAAACACATGCACCTCGGAAGCCACCGTGAGATGGGTTTTGGAGCAGTGTCGATCTAACTGGTAATCAAACGCCTCGATGCAATCGTCGTACGCCTTGCAGTTTTGGAGCAGTGTCGATCTAACTGGTGATCAAACGTCTGTGATGGTGTAGCGGCGGGCGGTACTGTTTTGGAGCAGTGTCGATCTAACTGGTAATCAAACTTCGACCGCTCCCAGTCTCACCGCGCTCCGTTTTGGAGCAGTGTCGATCTAACTGGTAATCAAACTGCTTCGCTGCAATGGGTTCCGTCAACGTCGTTTTGGAGCAGTGTCGATCTAACTGGTAATCAAACATGGTTCGAAAGGACAAATCGATGCATTAGTTTTGGAGCAGTGTCGATCTAACTGGTAATCAAACTTCGTTTTATGTCCCAATATTTAGCCATGCGTTTTGGAGCAGTGTCGATCTAACTGGTAATCAAACGCCATCCAGGAATAGGTGGCCTTCACCACGGTTTTGGAGCAGTGTCGATCTAACTGGTAATCAAACTAAGGTGTTGGGTTGCTGAGGCGTTACCCCAGTTTTGGAGCAGTGTCGATCTAACTGGTAATCAAACTTCTCGCCAGTCTCTGGGTTAATTTGCGGGGTTTTGGAGCAGTGTCGATCTAACTGGTAATCAAACGAGCGATGCGCAGGCTGCGTAAGTCTTGCCGTTTTGGAGCAGTGTCGATCTAACTGGTAATCAAACTTGCCGGCGCAGGACTCTACGCCATCGTCTGTTTTGGAGCAGTGTCGATCTAACTGGTAATCAAACGCTTGTCCTCCATCGCATATATGCCGCCTAGTTTTGGAGCAGTGTCGATCTAACTGGTAATCAAACCCGCGTTTACGCACACTACGGGCAATTTAGTTTTGGAGCAGTGTCGATCTAACTGGTAATCAAACAGCTTGGGGCGGCGGAGCGTCTCTTGGGTGGTTTTGGAGCAGTGTCGATCTAACTGGTAATCAAACCGCCTGCGTCATGCCTACGGTTTCCCTTAGTTTTGGAGCAGTGTCGATCTAACTGGTAATCAAACAGGTTTGAGTCGCGAACCGTCGCCGTCTCAGTTTTGGAGCAGTGTCGATCTAACTGGTAATCAAACTGCGTACCACGAGACGCTCACAGACGGAACGTTTTGGAGCAGTGTCGATCTAACTGGTAATCAAACTGAACGTCAGCAACATCGATGAACGTCTCGGTTTTGGAGTAGTGTCGATCTAACTGGTAATCAAACGGACAATGCGCTCTATGAGCTGTTCAGCAGTTTTGGAGTAGTGTCGATCTAACTGGTAATCAAACTGCAGAGGAGTGAGAGCGGGATGTTGTTGGAGGCGATGCCCGATGATTGAGAAGACTTATACCCGTGGCTCTGACCTCACGGAGCAGATGCTAGCTGACTTCAAACCGCATATACGCAAGGACAACGGGCCGTTCGGCTGGGACTCGGTCGAATCCAGCATGCGCGAAACGGTTTCCGACTGGGGGCCTTGCACCTGCATAGAGAGGCAGACAGACGAGAACGGCAAGATTTGGACAAAGCTCTACTACCTCGGCGGTGACGAATCGGTTCCCGTTTACGAGCTGAACGCCATAAGATGTGGTTTTGAAAGCCTATAGGAGCTGCTTGGCGAGTGTTCCCTGCATACGCGGGGATGATCCCGAGTTCGAGCTTTACTTCAAGCAGAGAATAACGCCTGAGAAAATCGTGTATTACAACGAAAAACAGGGACAAAAACTAGAGCGTTTAGTCGGGATCCAATTCCCCGATTGCTACTCTAGCATTGCCCCTAACACAATTATAAAGCTCCCTTGCTGCATAAAGTTCTGGAGCAGTGTCGATCTAACCGGAAATCAAACGAGTACGATGGCGTTGGTGCTCACCTGTTTGCCGAAGCCGTAAAGAAGAGTTACGAGCTAGGGCATAATGGGTTTGTTGATTTCACTGCCGAGAACAACCTTGTTGACTATTACAAAAAGCTACTCGGGGCGCAGCAAATCGATAGACAACATATGTACATAGATGAAAGGGCGGCGGCGAAGCTTTATGGGCGATACTATGGAAACAATGATTGATGACCTACCCCCCTTACGTTGTGCCTAACAGCTACCCACCGAAGTACAACCCGCGCAAGGTTGCCGATTATTGCAGGGAGATGGGCATAGACCCATCGACTTTGACAAAAGAACAGCTTGAGCCGTTTAAATTGAAGAAGTCAGAAGCGTAGAAAGCTCATTCTCGATGCTCGGTTTTGGAGCAGTGTCGATCTAACTGGTAATCAAGCCAGGGCCGCACGTTGTGCACCCTGTATATCCGAGGGCAATCCCAAACCGATGCGGGGGCAAAGACCGAGTTTGCGAATATCCGGGAGAATCGGGACGAAGGCTTGCTGAACGATTTCGTGAAGAGCCTGAGGAATGGGCAGAAGCCAAAAGAGCAAGAAACGCTATCGAATACGAATCACGAAGCAGATGCGAAAGCAGGAAAAGATTTGGGGGTGATGAGCATGTCCACCAGATGGGACAGCGGAATAATCGTCTGGCGTGCCGATGGGCAGATGCAGGTGCTCAAGGAGGGCAATGACGGCGTTTACGTGGTTGACCCTAATCAAAAGGACTGCCCAGTGGTGCTGCGGTACCGCGACATCATGTTTGCCGAGCACTATAAGGGTTCCGCGATCGGTGTTAAGAGCAGGGTGCCGCGTGCCGCTTTGGGCGCTGCCATCGGAGGCATGCCCGGTGCGGTATGGCTCGGCCTTGGCGGCGGTGCAGGAAAAGGCGAGTGGAAGCTGCGGATCAAGGAAAACGGCGACGGCGAGGACAACATCTATTCATGCCGCAATCAATACGATGCAAAGAAGATGGAGAAGCGCATATCCAAGCATGCCCATCGTCGCCAACCAGGGGAGCAACAGCCCGCTCCGCGACCCTCCAAACGCAATGTCCCGCCCGAACCACCAGCGGGCTACACGGGGTAGGCAAGTGCTCCCCGCATGCGCGAGGATGATCCCTGATAAAATGAAAACAGCTGATGATGGGAAGTGGAACGGCACCGAGATATGCGCAGCGAACAAAGTTGTCGGATTCATCGTGCGCAAGGACGGAACAGAGGTTCCGACACGCCTGTTCAAGATTCATTACAGCAAAAATGGAACGCAGGTCGTTCCATTCGCGAAGGAAGGCAAGCCGTGGAGTGGACGACGTTCGATGAAACGCAATACTGGGGGCACAATGTAGAGGTTATCTGCTTTGACGGAACCGTAACGCGTGGTCCGTTTTCCTGCATGGACAATCCGTACGATATCGAAGAAGGCGATCCTGTTTCCATTATTTTAGAGTACAAGACATATGCAGTCGAAATCCCCGTTGAAGAGATCAAAACGATAACCGTGATCGACTGATCGAACCTTTTGAACCCCGTTTTTTGTTGAAGCCACGCAAGAACGGGGTTTTATTATGCCATTAAGCCGTTTCCGGGGTCGATAGATCGAGCGCTCTCCACATACGCGGGGATGATCCCTGGGTCATGCTCGAGAGCCGGGAACTGCTCTGCTTCTCCAACGACAGCGTTGCCAGCATGAACCGCAGGGCTTCAAGTGTGTTCGAGCACCTGAAGAATGCCAACCCTGGGATCTCGGAAGAGACCTTGAGCGCAATGATGGATAAATATGAAGGGAGGCATCGCCACGATAGGGGAGACGAAAAGATACGCACTCAAGCTGTGCGACCAGAAACTTATGAGCTTCAACTTGAGCTATGACCGCTTTGCGAACCTCAAGGTAGAGGTTACAGATTGCGATCTCAGCACAAAGAAGCTCTGGCCTATGGGAATGAGTCCCGAGAGTTTGGAAGACGACATCGCATCATGGGCAAAATCCAGGACCATCCCGAAGAACCGGAAGTTTGTGGCCGAGATATTGGCTACGGCGGGTTTGTCGGCAAACGACTCCATCGGAATCTTGGATACCTGCAAGGGTTTGTCGGTCAATGACTCGTATTGGCTGGACGATGGCCATGAGGATCTTTCTTTCGATGATGTGAACCTCTTCGACAACGATCTTGACGAGGCGTTGTCGATCGTTGCCTACACGGGATACTCTTCCGGCATCAAGCATAAGCTTGGGTTATCAACGGAGTGGACCACCAACGGCCAGTACCCTAAGGCTTGGAGAAGGATCGATAACGAGCTGGTGCTGTACAAAGCAGGCTCTACCGGGTTCATGAACTCTGGAATGGAACCGTATTCCGAGCATTTCGCATCTCAAATTGCAGAGCATATCGGCATCAAGCACGTTCCTTACGACTTGAGGATGTGGAAGGGAAAACTGGCATCGACCTGCCCTCTTATCAATACCAAAGATGTCTCTTACGTCCCGTTTGCCTGCACAACGAAAGACCATATGTTCCCGGCTTCCATGGCTGTGGCGCATGCGTTCAGTCGTGACATGATGGACGATTGCAGGGATATGCTCCTGTTCGATGCGCTGATCTGCAATCCAGATCGGCATGCCAAGAACTTCGGAGTCCTGAGGGACAACGAGACTGGCGATGTGCTCGGGATGGCACCGTTGTTCGACCACAACCTGTCGCTGTTTCCTTATGACTTGGTAGATGAGTTCGGCAAGCTTGAAGACCGAGCTAACACCGTGTACTATCCACGGCTCAGCAACTTGCCGTTCATTGAGCAGGTTGGGCTCACGATGTCGGAAAGAAACCACGATATGTTGCGCAGGATGATCGGCTTTGAGCTTCAGAACCACCCGTCCTACCCTGTTCCGCGAGACAGGCTCGATGCGCTCAACCGTTATCTTGAGAAGAGAACAGCGGAGCTACTGAAGGTACCGGTTGTCGACGAGCAAGAGTTGGATACGATGCTCAGCGAGAGTTGCCGGCAGATCACCGAGCCGATACAAGGATATTGTCGAGCTGTGGAAGGTCTTTGAAATCGAGTCCTCTGCAGATTTGGAATCGCATTTGGAGAATTTCTCTGTTCTCGTGTTCCCCGCATACGCGGGGATGATCCCTGATAAAATGAAAACAGCTTACGATGGGGAGTGGAACGGCACCGAGATATGCGCAGCGAACAAAGATGTCGGATTCATCGTGCGCAAGGACGGAATAGAAGTCCGACACGCTCGTTCAAGATTCACTACAGCAAAATAGGAACGCATATCGCTCCATTCGCGAAGGGTGGTAATCCGTGGAGTGGCAGGAGCTAAGCAAGATCGAGGAAACGCTATGGGGTCATGACGTTGAGGTTCTATGCACCGATGGGCAAGTGGTGCGTGGTGCGTACTGGTGCAACAATGCCGCAGATGCCGACGAGGACGAGGGCATCGAAATCGACATCGAGCAGAAGGCGTTCTTCGTTGGAATACCAATCAGTGAAATCAAAACGATAACCGTGATTGACTGATCGAACCGTTTTAAACCCCGTTTTTGTTGATACCACGCGAAAACGGGGTTTATTTTGCCATTAAGCCGTTTCCGAGGTCGTTTGATCGAAGAAGCGGCTTCTTATCAGTTTGTCGTTTTTGTTTAGCCAAAAAGCTATTTTGAGATCAACCCAAGAAAATGCTCGAATGCGGCTTTTGCGTATTCGCTGCTGTAATCGACCAACCCGTAATGTTTGAAGTTGTAAAGGTCTTCCGAAGTCCAGCCGAACCCGTCATGGATGTACGCGCACAGGGCACCGAGCTGCTCGCCAGTGACCATATCATAGGTTTGCGTTGAAGCGACCGCGTACGGGGTTTCAGACAGGCGCTCCATCGCGGACGCTATCTCCGTTTGCATGGAAATAAGGGCATCGCTCGCCTTCTCGAATCTCTTCTCGCTTCCAATCATTTCTTCACCTCCGGTTCGATCAATTCCATTTTACCGCCAATACGGCTTTCCCCGCATACGCGGGGATGATCCCGTGATTATGTTGAGATCGGATCACATTGCCGCGAGCTTGGTCTTGCCTTCTGGTGTGCCGAGAACAGGCTTAGGAGCCTTGGTGATTCTACGGCTTGCTGCGGTTGTGGGGACATTCCTGGGTTCGAAGGTAACCCGTTCAATTGCGTAAGCGTCAAGAATGGCTCTGGCGCTTTTGCCACCGACAAGATGCGGGAGAAAGGTACAGCCAGCTGCTTCAAGGCAGTGCATCAGGCCGCTGGAATGTCTGATCTGCTGAAGGAGAAGAGTTTTTATGAAATGATGCAAGATTCAGCAAAGATGTTCAGCTGACATGCAAGCCACGGTAAAATGGCTTATTTGATATTATAACCTATATATATGTAATAATACTATTACAGGATACCTAAGAAATGTTTATGGGGTGTTATGAATGGCTGCAACCGAAGCCCAAAAGCGAGCAAGCGCGAAATACCAACGCGAAAAGACTAAGCAAGTCAACTTAAAGTTTTCGCCTAACGAGATGGACATGTATAACTGGTTGCAGCAACAAGACGCGCCCCTATCAGGCACACTTAAGCGTTTAATTCGTCAAGAAATGCAAAAAAATATTAGAGAAAGCTAATATTTACTGTTTACTTAAACCTTAGAAAATGCTAATATTTAATCATTAAGTAAGGAGGTGACATGCAAAGACGAGAGTTGGTCAGAATCCTAAAAGCAGCGGGGTTTATCTCCAAAGGCGGTACAAACCACGAGAAGTTCTATAAAGGCGGAAAAACGGTTTTAGTGAAGCGTCATAGAGAGATTGAAGACCAGATTGCTAAGAGGATTTTACGGGAAGCGGGGCTTAGATAGCCCCTCCTCCCTACCTTGTCTTTGCATTTGAAAGGAGAAAATCATGTTATATATCTGCGAGTTTGAATTTTTTGATTCTGACGGCTTCATCTGTGCTTTTCCTTGCAATGATATAGGAGCAGGAACTTTTGGAGACAACCTAAACGATGCGGTAGAAAGTGCCGCTGACTGGCTTACTTGCATTGTTGATGATGCTTTGATGAGCGGCAAAGAACTCCCAGAGATTAGCTTCGGACATGAACCAAGGCACGGCGGTAAAATCATTGCAATTGCAGTATCAAGAGAGCTTGAAGACATCCCAGCTATTACAGCATCAGAAGCGGCTCGAGAATTAGGGGTTAGCACCGCACGAGTAGCTCAGCTCATAAACGCGGGGTTGCTTGATTCATGGAAAGACGGGACTAAAAGAATGGTTTCAAGAGAATCCGTTAACGCTCGAAAAGAAGATAACCCAAAGGCTGGAAGACCAAAGAATCTAGCTGTGATATAGTGACCTCACTGATTCTCGTCAGTGCATGTGAGACCCCGCTTCGGCGGGGTTTTCTTTTGCTCTGCTACATGACGACAGAATGACCGCATGGCTAAAGAGAAATGCACAAAAGATGTAATCAGAATCGCCGTCAAGCTCAAGAAGCATGGCGCTTTGGACAAGGACATTGCCCTTGCCTGCGGCGTATGCCCTCAGACGTTCAGCACGTGGCCGCATCATCCTCAGACGGCAAACCAGACCGAATTTTCCGAAGCCGTCAAAAAGTGCGAGGTCGATTTCAAGGACAAGCTCACTCAGATCATCATGCGCGATGCGCAGGAGAAGGTGTTCCCCGCATACGCGGGGATGATCCCTGGGTTGCGGACGTAAAGGATGCTGGCAAGGCTACGCCGAAGGGGATAGCTAGCGCGGCGCAACGCGCTCAGATGCGAGCAAGGAACCCAGCAAGGACGGTCATGAAGTACGCAGCCAAGATGTCGCAGCCGATGGCTCAGAGCGCCTACATGGAGTATCTGAAGATAGCTTCGGAAGCGGCGTTTGCGTCTACGGGCAACATCGATGACCCGGGCGTTGGCTACGAGAAGGCTCTTGCGGCAGGGATAGGGAAGAAGGGCAAGGAAAGCGCCTCCTCGAA
>URJE01000013.1 GCA_900547965.1 uncultured Eggerthella sp.
CGCCGAAGTTCATCGACGGCCTATCTCAGACTGCAATGGCTTTAGGCTATCGTGTAAAGATTCGCTTACCGTAACGCTCTATTGGGGAAGAGCTGAAGCTGTGAAACGCAGATGCCAAACAGGATGATGACCACCCCAAGCCATTCAACGGCACCGATGGGCGATCCCAGCGCTATCATTGCTACGAACAGCCCAGCCGGCAGCTCCGATGCGGCTAGTACGGACGTAAGCCCTGTAGGCAAATGGGGCGCACCCATACTTAAGAGCAGAATAGGCAGGAAGAACCCACATGCTCCGGCAATTAAGCCCAAAGGGGCAATGCCCTGTAAGAGCACGCCCGAAACGATGAAGTCGGGGCAGATGAAGTGCGACATAATTACAGCACCGCCACAGACAATCAAACCTCGCTGGGCCTGTGAGCATTTTGGCTGCACATGGCCAGAGAGCGCCAGAAACGAAGCGCAGCTTACGGCGGCAAGAAGCCCTGCTGCGATACCCCAGGGGTTGCAACTCGAAAGATCAGTAGCATAGAGTCCGCTAGCAAATACTGTTCCGAACACGATGATTGCGGCCGAGATCACCTGGCCGGGCGCAGGCGGCCTCCGTGTTATGACAACTTGAATCACCGTACCTATCCAGGTGAATTGGAACAAGAGCGTCAGTGCCAAGGCGACGGGCAGCACGCTCATGGCATAGGTGTAGAAGATCGAGGTAATGCAGGTTACGGCGCCAATACCCAGAAGCTTCAATGTGTTGGCGCATCCAAGTTTTGCCAGCCTTTTTCCTTGGGCGCGGTTGACTAGAAGGAGAAGGGCAAATAGCGCGAAGCCAGCCCACATTTGTGCGGCGGCAATTTGCGCAGAGTTGAATCCCCATGCGTAGGAAAGCTTGTAGCAGGTGGCATTGAAGCCGTAGCAGGCACCGCCGAAGAACACTAAGATAGCAGCCTTGGTTCGAGTGCCCGCATCTGCTGCGGCGGTGGTGAATGGCTTATGCTTAGGGGTGTTCTGTAACAAGGTGATCTCCTTTAGGCAATCGTTTTGCCGCATGCGGAAAGGCGTGCAGCTTTGCGGTTGCGTGGCGAAAAGGAGACGAAAGGCGTCTGGAAAAGTCCACGCTTCTGGTTTATCAGGCTGACTATTCTAGCAAAGAAGACGGGTTTGGGTTGATCGAGTGTTGGTCCCGGGTTTCGCTAATTGGCGTCTCGTCCAACCATCGAAATCATGTAGAAGCGTGCATCTATTTGAAGCTACTTGCATAGCTGTTAACCATTTCGTTTCGTTTTCCGTAGTATTAATACGTTCAAAACAATTCTCGAATGTCCACGGCGTACAATCACTGACGTGAGAGTTTGCCTCGCTTTAGAAGCTGGGCTTGGTTAGAAAGGAAGCCGCATGATTCGTATCGGTATCTTGGGCTATGGAAATCTTGGCAAGGGCGTTGAGCTTGCTGTTCGTCAAAACGATGATATGGAACTTGCCGCTGTGTATACGCGTCGCAATCCTGAAACTGTATCCATCGCAACGCCTGGCGTTGCCGTTCGCTCGGTTGCCGATCTTGAGGCGGGCAATGAGGATATTGATGTTTTGATTCTGTGCGGTGGCAGCGCAACCGACCTCCCTGAGCAGACACCCAAGTTTGCCGCTCTGTATAACGTGGTTGATTCCTTCGATACCCATGCGAAGATTCCCACTCATTTCGCCAATGTTGATGCGGCTGCTAAGGGCGCTGGCAAAACTGCGCTGATCTCTTGCGGCTGGGATCCGGGCCTGTTCTCCTTGAATCGCCTGTACGCAAACTGCATCCTGCCCGAAGGAGCCGACTACACCTTCTGGGGTCGCGGTGTTTCCCAGGGCCATTCCGATGCGCTTCGCCGCATTCCTGGCGTTGCCGATGCTCGCCAGTACACCATCCCCGTCCCCGAGGCACTGGAAGCAGTTCGCTCAGGCTCCAACCCCGAGCTCACCACGCGCGAAAAGCATACGCGCGAGTGCTGGGTTGTTTTGGAAGAAGGCGCTGACCCCGCTGAGGTAACCAAGCAGATTGTAGAAATGCCGAACTACTTCGACGAATACGACGTAACCGTGAACTTCATCAGCCAGGAGGAGCTCGACCGCGACCATGCTGGGCTGCCTCACGGCGGTATGGTTATCCGTACTGGCAAGACCGCTGGTGACAAGAACTGTAAGATCGAGTATTCGCTTGACCTTGAGTCCAACCCCGAGTTCACCGCCTGCGTGTTGGCTTGCTATGCTCGCGCCATTGCTCGTCTTTCCGCTGAGGGCAACCATGGTTGCAAAACGGTATTCGACATCGCGCCGGCTTATCTTTCTGCGAAGTCTGGTGAAGAGCTGCGTGCTCATATGCTGTAATGCGATAGCTAATCAGCCAGTTGCCAAAAAATTTAGAGGGAATGCGAAACTTCGCATTCCCTCTTTTGGTCTGGAGCGTGCTTGCGCATTAGGCGATGATTCGTTTGACGCCTTGAACGTGAAGGTCGGCGCCATCAACGGTAAAGGCAACATCAAACCCTGCATAGGCAAGATGGTACGTACGTTCAGGTTCATGCTTGCTGCCTGCGCGACGTGGGTCCTGCTCCAATACCTCAAGAAGGCCTTCACGCTTTTCTTCGGGAATGGATTGCAGCAGTTTGGCAGGGCAGTGAACAGCGAGTTCTTGCCAAGGCGTTTCGTCGATAAAGCCGCCTTGTGCGTCGGGGTGGCAGTCGGCAAAGGGGATGTAGGGCTTTATGTCGAAAATAGGCGTACCATCGCGCAGATCGGCGCCCAAAACATGAATGAGCGGACCATTTTCAGTGAGTTCTATGCGTTCTAGCTTTACGCAAGTGAGTCCGATGGGATTGGGGCGGAAGGGGCTGCGAGTGGCGAATACCCCCATGCGCTTGGTTCCCCCGAGGCGTGGTGGTCGTACCGTTGGGAACCATTTTCCCGTGGTGCCCCGTTTGTCGTCGGTTTGCGCATCGTTGGCTATATCGGCAGCGGTGCCACCAGGGGTTCCGTTCTCGAACTCCCAGATGAGCCACAGGTACGTGAAGCCTTCCATTCCCTCAACGGCTGAGTTCAGGGCGAACTCGGGTTCGAAGACGATGGTTCCCTGCAGGTGCGGTGCAAGGAAGCTGTTTCGAGGAATGCCGAATTTTTGTGGCATATCAGTGCGGATGTGTGCGATGGGTTTCATGGGCGTAATTTTACCTCAAAGGTGAAGGCTCCTTTGCATACTGTGCCTTTGTCGGTTCATTTCGTTATGCGTGGCAGTTTATGTGATCTGCCCGCTTTAGCGGCCCGAGGCTATGGTATTGCGCGTTTTCATTCTTTCTAATCCCTGGTGTGCCCGTTTTGTTTCTGGGAGAATTTGCGGTATAGGTTTTGGGAGATAGTAGGGGGCTGTCATGGAGCAAACAGATAATATTGAAGCGCTGATGGATCGTATTAAAGAGCAGGAATCCATGTACGAATTCGAGCGCATCGACGAAGAGCTTGCACTTCAGATGGGTTTTTATGTGGTTCGCCGCGCACGTGAAATGGGTAAGCCCGTCGCAACGCGCATTACGCTGAATCGCCGCACCCTGTTTTCGCTTTCAATGGCGGGCACAAAGCCCGAAAGCGATAATTGGCTTCGCCGCAAAGAAAACCTTGCCTACGCAACCAATCAAAGCTCGTATTTTTGGGAGTGCTGGTGTGAACAGGGGCTCCATCCCTTTGAATGGCGTGGCATGACGTTCGAGGACTACGCACCGGCTGGCGGCTGTTTTCCTTTGCGCGTCAAGGGTGCAGGCATGGTGGGCACCTTGACCATTTCGGGGATGGCTAGTCATGAAGATCACGCATTGGCGTTCGAAACAGTTGAAAAAGCCGTGCACGGCCAATTGGGCATTGACGTATCTGGCTTGATGTAGTGTTTGGTCAACTGAGCTTGCGAGGCCTGACAAAGACGATTCTTTGACAGGCCTTTTCGATGGTGTGGAGCCGTCAGATGGATTCCGGAAGTAATTTGGGAGCTTTCCGATGGAGATACAATGAGGCTGCCAGATAAATCTATCTGGCAGCCTCATAAGATGATCGGGTGTTTGGGCCACACCGATTGCGTTGTGACAATTTGTTCACGGGAGAATCGAGCAAGGGCAGGTGCAAGCCCCTTGGTGTTGCGTTGTTCTACCAGGAAATAAGCTCGTATCCGTCTTCGGTTACAACAAGCTGCACTTCCCACTGAGCAGAATCCGAGCCGTCTTTAGTGCGAACGGTCCATCCGTTGGGATCGTCCATATCCAGCTCAGGGCCTCCTGCGTTGATCATGGGCTCGATGGTGAAGCACATGCCCGGTGCCAGAACTGCACCTTCGCCAGGCTCGCCCACAAAGAAGACGAAGGGGTCTTCGTGGAAATCGTTGCCAATGCCGTGTCCGCCGAATTCGCGAACTACGCTAAAACCGTTCTCCTCGGCGTATGTTTGCACGGCGTGGGCGATATCCCCTACGGTTGCCCACGGCTTTACCGCAGCCAGACCGCGCTGAACAGCCTCATAGGTAACGTCGACGAGCTTTTTGCGCTCGGGGCTCACTTCTCCGATGCAGAACATACGCGAGGAGTCGGAGTAGTATCCGTCCAAAATGGTTGAGCAGTCTACGTTGACGATATCGCCCTCTTTCAGTACATCGTCATCGCTGGGAATGCCATGGCACACCACGCTGTTGATCGAGGTGCACACGCTGTTGGGGTAGCCTTCGAAGTTGAGATCAGCAGGGATGCCCCCATGCTCAATCGTGTAGTCGTAAATCCACTTGTCTATTTCGGCAGTGGTAACGCCTGGCTTGATGTGCTCGGCAACATAGTCGAGGACGCCAATGTTGATAGCGGCAGAGCGCTTGATGCCCTCGATTTCCTCGGGGCTTTTAAGGAGCGAACGGGGCACCACTTCGTACCCGTCTAGGTAAAAACTTTCGAGGCGGCTGTCAATGGGGCCGTGGCACTTCTTGTATTTCTTTCCACTTCCGCACCAACATTCGTCGTTGCGTCCAGGTTTTGGGCCGTTGTCGTACATAGCAAGCTCCTTATTCGTCGTTCCGTCACTGAAAGTGCGAAACCGTTGCGTTCTCGGTTGTTAGCTTAAGTTAATTGCGATAGAGATCAAACGGAATACGACTATATTTGCATTGTTTCCATTGCTGGGCTTCACTTTTGCAGGCGCGTTTTGTTGGCCTTGAGGCAGAAGAAGATGCCCAGAACCAGAACAAAGGATGCGGTAATGGTAAGCGCCATCGAATCGGAGAACGGGAACATCGGTGCGCCGAGCATGACGCCAACGCCGTAGGGAACAAGCCAGAACAGCCACACGCCAATGCTCAGACGGTGGAAGTTGGCCCTGGAGCGCTCGTTGCCGCGAAGAACAATAATGGTTGCCCAGATCGCGTGGAACAGCATGAGCGAAAGAGCAAGTACGCCGGTAATTGCGTGAAGGGGTGACCCCGCACCTCCGGTTTCTCCTGCAACCATAGACATGATGGTGGTTCCCGCAGAGTCGAACACGAAGCCTGTCCAGAAGAATGCCAGATGCTTCGGCTTTAAGGTGCCAGAACGGCGCTCGGCGAAAACGCCGATAGTATAGAAGACGAGTGCGAGCGAAATGATAATTGCGGCAAAGATCACCATTCCCATGTTGGGGGTACCTTGGATTCCCATGATCTTTTGCTCCTTTCAAGATTGTGCTTTGCAGCTGATTGCTTTGCTTTTGACAAGAACAATCTTGAAAGCGTGGCATCTGAACATCTATGGGCTAATGTTCAGACATCGTATTTCGCGTTAACGTTAGTGCATGTAGAGGGTTCGGTCGAGCATGGTGAACAGGAGGGAGCAATCGGGTTTTTCGCTTCGAAGTTCGGTGATGATATTGCGCAAGGCAAATTTGGATACGGCTTCTGCGGTGACGTGATCAGGCAGATCATGCCCGATAGATGGATCGTTTTCAAAGACGATAATCATGCCATCGCAAATATGGTCGAACTGTTTTTCTTCGCGGAATCGTGCGATGGTCTTCTCTGCCGTGGGCAGTGCCTCGGAGTCTTTAAGCCAGTGCTCCCTGAAATGGCTGATGGCTTTTTCCATACTGCCGAACATGCGCTTGCAGAAATCCAGATAACGTTCACCTTTCGTGGGGTGACAGAAATCGGCGTAGAACGCACGCTTGAAATACAGCGCCGTGGTTGCTGTTGTTAGTTCGCCCTTCGAAGCAAAATGGTTATAGATGGTTCCGACGCTCACATTGCAGTCTGATGCGAGCCCCCTTACCGAAAGAGCTGCAAGGCCGTATTCGTCCGCGATGTCATATGCATGATCGAGCAGGGTTTCACGGGATGTTGGTTCTGCCATTGCATTCCTTTCGGCAAAGGGCGAAGAAAAGCATTGAATGCACGAAGTAGGTTGCGTATCGCCTATTCTATCCAGCTGTGGCGTTGAGGAGATTTATTCCATCTGATTGCCTTACATGGCGCCCTTGGGGGCTTTCTCGCGATAGGGGATGAGCAGCAAGCTTCCAATCTTTTCGCGCAGGTGGGAGCGCACTTTCTTGCTGTCCGTTTCAGGCGTCTCGCATCACCTGTTCGGGTGTCTTATGGACTTTGATTAGAGCATATCTGGATGCGGGCAAGGAAAACTCTCCATGATCAAATGAAAGTCATAAAATAAAGAAGAATATGCGTATTTCTGGGCAGCATGACGCTATCGGCGGTCGTGCAGTGTGATCAGCGCCATCCTTTGTCTTTAGGAGGGGGCGGTAGGGCAGCCCAGAGATTCAAGCAGATGATTGAAATACCGAATCGCTATACGCAGAGAGGGCGCTCGTTATTGGGAGAGCCTCTACTCTGCGTGAATCGGCCGGCTAGGCAATGCGTAGTTGGCTTGCGGAAGGACACAACATATGAACTCGCATCGCGTAAAGCGAACACTGAAAGAATCGATGGGCTACAAGGTTTTTGCCGTCTTCATGGCGTTCACCCTGTGCTTGCCCACGACGTTGACCAGCAACCTGACCAATATGCGTCAGGCGCAGGCGGCAACTGAAGCGGCACAGGAATATGCGTCCGCCGATGGCGGCGATTCTGCTGCTACGGGCACTGATTCCATCCTCGATTCCAGTTCAGGCGCCGCACAAGGCTCCAGCTCCGAGAACAGCACGGATTCAGCTGATCCCACCGATGCCGGCACTTCTTCTGGCTCTGTCGATGGAGCGAACGCCACGGTTGCGGGCAATGGTTCGACGGCAACGGATCCCTCGCACAATGCCGATGCGAGCCAGCAGAACAATGCCGCAACTGCCCAGGATGAAAGCCGGAAACAAGCTCTTGAAAAGACCGAATGGACCAATCAGTTTTACGCCCTTAAACTGGCGTCCAAAGGTCTTGTGGTGGACCCTGTTGCCCTAAAGGATTCGCTTCAGCAGGCTTCCAGCCAAAGCAAGGTAACCGAAGCCCCATCCCAGTCCGAAAACGCAGAGGGCGAGAAGCAGGCAGTCCAGCTTCTCGCGAGCATCCCTGCAAGCTTGGACCTTTCGTTTGAGCTTGATGCTTCCAAATGGAACCGTGCGGATGCCGGTGCCGATGAATCCGCGCCAGCGCATGATGCTGTGGTTCCAGCTGACTGGTTCACCCAGGCGTTGCCCGAGGGTTTTGCGGTTCAGGATGAAACCGCCAAGTTCGACGTGTTTCAGAACGATGATGGGGGCAACGCCACTACGGTGAAGATCGCCACGGCTTCATGGAGCAACGGGAAGTTCAAGTTCGAGTTCTGCGCTCCGGTCGATACCGTCACGGGCAAACCCGCCCTTGACACCGAGGCTACCGCAGTAGAAGTCAACACGGAAGGCGCCACGCGCACTGTTCTGTCTGCCAGCGTGAGCGTTCCCGTTTCCTTCGACTCCCAGCTTGCCCAAGACGACGAGAGCGAAATCGATTGGGAGCTGCAGCAAGGTGCGCCCGACGATCGATCCGTCAAGCTTTCCATTCCCTCTAAGGCGACGCTTGCCTTTATGGCGGGACTTGCTAATACGCTTGGTGGCGAAGGAGTGCCTGCTGCCGTGTCCAATGCTGGCGATGCTGCCGCGCTGGTCGATTCCGAGACCTTTCTTTCTTCCGAGCGTGGGGGCAAAGCAGAATTTACCACGGTGTGGGCCGACGGCAATTCTGCCATGCGTCCTTCCGCCAGCCAGCTCATGAACAATTACGAGTATCGGATCTATTTCCAGGTTGAAGGCGACGACAAGCAGTATTGTCTCACCCAAACCGACGATGCGGGCAACAACGTTCTTTCGGAAGATGCCAAGCGCCTGCTGGGCATGACCCAGGAACAATTCGAGGCGTTGCGGGATCCTGGCAATGATCGCATCATTCAGGTAAAGCAAACGCAGACCAATACGTATTCCGTTTCTGCGAATGAATTGTATTCACAGGTTATAACCAAAACCCTCCTTCGCGACGATGAGGGAAATCCTGCTCTTGATGAAGACAAGAATCCTGTCTATACCCAGACCGCCAAGAACATCACGTGGGCAATCAAACACGAGGGCTTTAATTGCGACGACGTTGTATATAACAATGCCTACGTGGTTGCCTCTCGGGATCGTTACCCCAGCTACGTTACCGACACCCAAGAAGTGTTACAGCTTCTTGGCGATGTTACGTTCAATTTGAGCCTGCATATCGGTGACGAGGCAAACGAGCTTGCCGCCATGTCCGACGATGAGCGCATGGAGAAATGGTTTGAAAAATGGGGTGTGCTCTCTTCCATCATCACCCAAAAGGTGAAAAACGGTGTTGTTGTAGAAGAGCTGGTGCAGAAGGGGAGCGAAGGCAAAGACGGTGAATTCTATAAAGCCATCACGACTGGCGGCCTGAAGTTGAGCATCTCCGACGATGGTGAATCAGGTGCGCTCGGTCCTGCTCGTTGGCCTCTGTATTACCCCGATGGATCGACGTTGGTCTATAGCTTCAAGCAAGACGAAGAGAAGCACACCACCACGATCGACAACGGTGACGGTACAAGCTCAACCTATACCGATTCCTACCAGGTAACGTACAACAACGCCAATACGCCGAATTACGGTTCGGATGTTTCTGCGGCATACAACAATGGCACGGTATCCGTCATCCACAGGGGCACCACGCGTGTTGATTTTACGAAGAAGTGGCTCGACGACGATGCTTCTGCGCGCCCTGACACCAACTACACGCTGTGGCGCTATTCCGCTAAAGACGGGGAAGGCCCCGATACCGCATCCCAAGTAACCGTGCGCGAAGATGGTGGTGCGTATATCTCCATCAGCCTTACGGCGGAACAGAGTAGAAATGCCCCCGATGGCACGATAGACCTGGGTGCTCTCTTGCGCAGCAAGTATAAAGATGTATCCACCGCCAAATACGATCCTGCTGGTTATCCCTATGTGTACTTCCTGCGCGAAGATGCGCCGGCGGGTTATGAGCGCCTGTTTGGTTCCGGTGTCGATGCCGAAGACGGTACGGTTACGGGCGATACTGCGCCGAACTACTACAATGACGACTTTTCTGGCAAGGTCGATGCCACCCAGGACTTCGTCCGCGCCGAGGGTGACAAATCGGTGTATTCGGGCGGCACTATCATCAACCGTCGCTCCGAGACAACCACGGCTGAACTCACCAAGACCTGGGACGCAGCATCTTTCCAGGATCAGATTGCCGATATATCGGTGACGTTCAAACTCGAGCGAATTCTGAAGAAGCACGCCCGTTTCGATGAGAATCTAGGCTATTGGGTGGCAAACGGCGACAGCTACACGTTTACCGACCCCGATACGGGGGAAACCAATGAATTTCCGTATATCTTCTCATACTGTGAAGACGTTCCTTTCGGGGATCAGAACAAGACGGTCACCGGTTGGACTGCGGAAAACCTTACGCAAACAGTGAGTTCTCAAGTACCCCGTTTCGATGCAAACGGCGAGGAATGGGTCTACCGTTGGAGCGAGTCCTACGTCGAAAAGCCGGATTCGTTCAGCTTCTTTGCCCAAGACATCGATCATGCAACCGGTCAGAGCCTTATGACGGGCGTGTTTGCGGTACTGTCTTCCATTACCGATGCGTCTGGCAAGCAAGTTCCGCTCGTTTTCGAGGGCCGCTACGACAAAGAAAAGGGCGTGCTGGTAAATAAGTACATAGACCAGACCACTGCCCGTGCAGAAAAGTACTGGTGGAGCGAGGGTTCAGGCGAATATACGCAGGACACGAGCAACCTTGGTTACCATGCCAAGCCGGTCAGCGTCACGCTTACGAGGAACGGTAGTGCCTTGCATCGGTTCATCCTGACTGGCACTGCACAAGACGAACCGACCAAGGTTACCCTTGATGACGGAACTGTCTTCTCCTACCAGGAGACCACACCGTGGAACATGGATTTCACCGGCCTGCCCAAGTACGATGAAAACGGTGCCGAATACACCTATATGGTTATGGAGGGCAGCGAGGGCTACGTTCGTCAGCACGAGTACCATCACAACTACAAAGAGGACCCCGACGATCCTTTCGCCGATGGGATCCCGAATCTCACGAAAATCAAGAACAGGCCCGGCGATGACGCCTCCATTGTGAGGGTAAGCAAAACTTGGAGCGATGGCGGCAACACATCGGCACGTGTGCCTGTGAGGGTGGGTGTCTTTGCGGCCCATGATATCGAGAGGGACGGTCAGATCGTATATGCCAAGGATCAGAAGATCGGCGACACCATGCTGTTTGAGGATAACGGCTGGTATTCCGAGCTCCCTATCGGGGTTGGTGGACTTGACCAGGATAAAGATGTCTACATTCGCGAGCTTTCGGTTGACGATGCACAAGATGCGGACGGCAACTACCAGGTGCTGACCCGCGATGAAGTTGCATCTGGAGCCGCTGGCGCTGAGTTTCAGCAATTTCTGATCAACTGGGCAGATACCAATCCGGACAATCCGTGGAACGAGCGTATGGTTGTCCCCTCCGACGACAACCTGGGCTATGCCTTCGATGTTTCTTACGGTAAAAACGATTCGCTGAATTCGCTCGAGGTAAGCAACAGGCGCGTTGGTGTGGTGGATGTTACCGCCAATAAAACCTGGACGGATCAAGGGTCTAGCCCCAGTAACCGCCCAGAAGCGAGCTTCATGCTGTCCTCTTCGCGCGAAGGCAATGTGTTCCATGCAGATGAGAACGGTGACGTGTACGTAAACGTGGGGGATTCGGGTGTTAACGAAAAGCGCTACGTGTACGCTTCTTCCGATTTATCCTCGAAAACGATATACAACGTCAAAACCGATCCTGCCGATGTTTGGCTTGCTGACAAGGACGGCAATAAGGTCGGCAACGAGGGTGCCAAGCTCTGCGTGCGCATAGATAGCACTGCTTCTGATTCTCAGGTGCAATTCGCCACGTTGCCGAAATACGATTTGGCAGGCGCCGTAGTTGACTGGACGGTCGAAGAGGCTTGGCTTGAGGACTCTGCCGACTATGCCTCTTCCGAGACGGATCGCACCATGTCCTACGATTCGAAATGGCATTTCGCCGATTCGATCGATGTGACGTACAACAATAAGCGCGTTCAGACCAAAGACGTTACCTTCTTTACCAAATGGTACGACGGATATGTGAACGAGCAGGTTCGGCAGCGTCCCGATGTGTATCTTACGGTTTGGCGCCAGGTCTACGAATATGATGCTCAGGGCAATTTGGTTATGGACAGCAATGGCTATCCCAAAACCACGCTCGAAAAGGTAACTATCCCCGATGCCTACACGTGGGAATCGATAGACGATTACAACCGCAAGGCAACTATCAAGAACTTGCCCAAGTACGATAGCCATGGCAAGGAAATCGTATATTACGCAAGCTTTTCCACCAGTGTTCCTGGCTCTTCAACGGCAAATCTTGACTACGGTGAACCGTGGTATACCTTCAGCGCCAACGACGAAGACCCAGGCAATTCCAAGTGGGACGAGGCAAGTGATGAGGTTGCAGCGGCTAAGCGCACCGAGGTCGTAGGCGAAGATGAGCAGGGTAGTACGGTAGACGCGATCCGCGAAGACGGCACCTTGAACTATCGGATTGCCAATTCCTACTTCGCCGAGGGCGAAAAGCACTGGGCAAACATGCCGTATGGCTTCAATGATGTCGATTTACCTGATATCTCGGTGTACCTGCAGCGTAGGCTCGCAAATGGTTCTTACGATGAAGCCGGCGTATGGCAAAAGGGCGATCCTGTTGCCTGGAGCGACCTGGTCATAACCGAAACCGAAGACGGCGGCTACGCTGTTCAGCGCGTGGATAGCGCTGCATCGGCGCAAGGCGTCGCTGATGGCAAAACTGCTGTTGCGTGGACGAAAAAGCTGACGAAAAACGATCAGGGCTATAGCTATTCCCTTACCCAATATGGCGAAAACGGTGATGGCATCGAAGCTTCTGCCGAAAACGACCTGCCGAAATACGACAGAAACGGTCATCTCTACGAGTATCGCGCCGTTGAGGTGATCGATGGTTTGGCGAATAAGCCAGGTGGCTTTACGGTAGACGATCTGACGAGCACTCCTGCTGGTTCTGCCGCAGGCAAGGTGTATCAGGTGTTCCAGGGCATGCCCGGATCTTCCCTTATTGCCAACTTCTATGCATCGGAGAAGGGCAAGCTTACGGTAAAGAAGCTCTATAACAGGCTTGACGCAGGCGACAAGGTTCCCGATACCACTTTCACCCTGTACCGCTACTACATCACGAAGGACGGTACTAAAAGCAATGCACAGCCTGTGGCAACGCACACCCTTTCGGCGGGTGATATTGCCCTGAGCACTGGTGCTGATGGCGCGACAACGGGTGAGGGAAGCTACACCTTCGACAATGTGGATATTTACACACCGTCAGGCGAATACTGGGTGTACTACATCGTTGAAGATTCGGTTGATGGCTACGGCACCCTTGTGGCCAAGGGCGACAAGACCTTTGCCGATACCTCTGATTTCACCTGGGGCAGCTTCGTGGGCAATGGCATTGCCTCGACCGATCTCGAGGGACCAAGCCTTCTTGATTCAGGCACATTTGCGCAACCTTCTGCCACTGCTGTGGCGAACGACACCACGCCTGATGTCACGTTCCAGAACTCGTATTACCCTGAAGATGCAACTGTTTCGCTGCAGGGCAAGAAAACCTGGCAAGACCAAAGCAACGCTTTCGGCATCCGACCAGAGAACATCACCCTTGAGGTAACACGTTCCTATCAAGACGGCACGCCCGATTCCCAGGGTGAAGCTGCGGGGCTGGTTGGCTTTGCCCTGGGCGCATTGGGCCTTGGCTCCGATGCCTCTAAGGGAATCATCCATCTGCAAAGCGATGATCCTGCCGCTGCGAACTACCTTTCATGGGATAAGGATTCCCAAACCGATGCCTGGGTTTACACCATTTCGAACCTGGAGGAGTACGCGCCTGATGGGAAGCCTTGGCACTATACGGTTAAGGAGATTCCGGATACGAACTCTAAGTATCTTGTTTCTGCCAATGGCGGCACGGTCAATGCCGACAACCATGAATCCGATGCGCCCGTTCCCGTTCCTCCGATTGTCAACTACCTTGACACGGAGCTTACTGTTTCAAAGGTTTGGAAGGATAACGAAGACCTCGACTGGAAGCAGCGCCCTGATGTGACCGTTGCTTTGCAGGCAAAGGTCGACGATGGCGAGTGGGGCGAAGCCGGTACTGTTCTAAAAGACCAGCTTGGCATCGTTGATGGCGGGGGCAATGCCCTTACCAGCTTCATGTACAAGGGCTCCGCGCAGGCATTTGAGCAGACTTGGTCTGCGAAGGAGGCGGACAACCAAGGCAAGAGCGAGTACTCGTATACCTGGAAGCAACTGCCTGCGCAGGCAAAGGGCGAAGATGGCACCATCCACACCCTTGCCTGGCGCGCAGTCGAGAAAAAGCTGGTATACAACGCTGGTTCGAGCAACGAAAAGGTTGTAGAGGTTGCCTCTCCTGATAACGATGGCACATACCGCAGCTATTACCCCTATCAACCCTCGCAGACTTCTTCTTTGAATGTGAATGGCCAGGGCGTAACAGAGTGCATCTCCACCATAACGAACACCCTCGATGCGACTGCGATTACGGCGAAGAAAACCTGGATCGACAACGACAACGAGTGGGTAACGCGCCCCGGCACGAACGCTGCAGGCGATGGCTGGTCTGTTACCTATGCGGTGCAGCGCTCCACCACGCCCGGTGATAGCAATTCTTGGAAATGGCTGTCCGAGTACGGCGCCGATATCGGTAACCCCTTTGCCAACGACGCAGGCGAGCTCGCTTCTTCCTTGCTGAAGGCGACCATTTCAGGTACGGGCGCCGATGCGACGGTAACGTTCAAGAACCTGCCCAAGACAGATGTCGACGGCAAGGAATACACCTATCGCCTTGTTGAAAAGGTTGTTGGCAGCTACAAGGTGGAAGGCACGCTTGTGGCCTCGAGCGCCGATGGCAAGGTTCAGCTGGTTGCCGTGGGGGTTGGCGCAAATGCTCCTGGTGTGTCTGGCCAGACCTTTACCAACACTCTGAATACGGTGGACGTATCGGGTACCAAGCGCTTCAACGACTATGGCACAGGCTTTGCGCCCACGACGCTTGACCAGGTTCAAAGCTCGGTAAAGCTCAAGGTTCAGCGCTCTCTTGACGGTTCGGCGTGGAGTGACGCTGAAAAGGATGACGGTACTGCGCCCCAGGCTGAGTGGGCTATGGGTGAAAACGGCGCCTGGACATTCAAGTTCTCCTCGTTGCCCTATGCTGATCAGGCGGGCAATGTGTATCAGTACCGTGTGGTCGAGGTGAGCGATGGAGCTTCGGGCTTCTTCGATAGCTATGCCGACGATGCCAGCGTGGACAAGGCTACAGGTGACGTCACAACTGCAACCATTACCAACACGGCGACGCGCTTCACCATGGACAAGATCGGCGACAAGTCCACGGGTTCCGACGGCGAGCTGTTGAATGGCGTTGTGTTCGATCTTGTGCGAGACGGGAAGACGTTCGCTTCATGGCAGCGTGACGAGCAAGGTGTTGTTTCTAGCACGGTGTGGCATGGCGGCAGGGCATCTGGCAGTACCGATCCCGGCGTGGCTATGACCGGCGACAATCAGGGCTTCTTGGTTGGCCTCCCTGCAGGCACCTATACCGTGAAGGAAACGAAGACCCCTGCGGGCCACGTCCAGGCTGCGGATTTCCAGATCCTGGTTTCTGCCGATGGCGCTGTGACGTTGAGGTCGGGAGGGAAATATGCCCAAGCCTCGGCAGGCCCTGATGGCGTTGTCTGCGTTTCGGTCGTTGATGCGGTGACGCGAGGCAAGGTGGTGCTGCACAAATTCTATGATCATGGCAGCAACAAGGCTGCCGTTGCGAATATGACGTTCGACTTGTACAAGGGTGCCTACGATGATAATGCTGCCAATGGCGGCGGTGTCCTTATTGCCACGGGCATCACTACAGGGGATGATGGCACTTGGTGTTCGAGCGAAGACGAGATGATGTCCTATCAGAACGTCAACGAAGCTTTCGGCGAGTTTGCCAAGTATTACAAGCGTGCAAGCGACGGTCTTCCTTTGGGCGACTACTACTTCGTGGAAACGAGCACATCGAGCAACACTGTCAATGCGCTCGGTAGGGTATTCTCATTCCAGGTTGAAGACAACAAAACCAGCCAGCCTAACGTGAAGGTCGAAGCGGAAAACGATGAGTTTAATGCATCGGCGCAGTTGAAGAAAACCAACTCGGAGACTGGCGAGCCCGTCTCGGGAGCAAAGTTTGCCCTAAAGCGTGATAACGGCACCTTTAGTGGTGAGCTTATTGCTTCTGACCTCAGGTCCGGCACGGAGTATGCCTTCGATGCCACCGCCTCCAAGGTTGAAGCCTCGAAGGCCACCGATGCTGGTGTGCTCAAGCTTACCGGCTTGAAGAAGGGCAGCTATACCCTTACCGAAATCGCGAACACCGGTTACGACCTGAGCGGCACGGCGCCAATCAACTTCACGGTAATAAACGAAGACAACGGAAAGGCCCTTTCGCTGGGCACCGATGGCGAGCTTGTTAATACGCCGCTGCATGGTTCGATCAACTTGGTGAAGGTCGACGCCTCCGATAACCGCCGGGGCGTCGACGGGGCGCGGTTCACCCTTCAGAAGAAGGGCGCCGATGGGCGGTGGGCCGATGTGGCTTACGGCCTTTTGACGGGTAAGGGCTACCGTGCTGCGGTGGATGCCGTGGGCGCCATCACTGCTGTTTCGGAGGTTGATGCCGTAAGCGGTGTCGCGTCAAAAGCGGGCGAACTGAGTGTAGAGAACCTGCCGTGGGGCATCTATCGTTTCGTAGAGTCAAAGGCCGCTGACGGCTATGTGGGCAAGGTTGATGGCAGCTGGCCCATCTCGAATGAGATGGAGATCAAGGCCGATAACGTTCAGGCTTCATCGACGGTGCCGCTTCATGCCGGTCAAATCGCTAACAGCCAGACAGATCTTGTTATCTGGAAAACCGATAAGAACGGTTCGGTTCCTTTGAAGGATGCCGAATTCACCATTGTGCCCAATGAAGGTTCTTCATTTGTGGACGGATCTGCTTCCAAGGCGTTTGCCACGGACACCACAGGCAAGGCGCTGCCCATCGACGGTTCTTCTTCGCTTGCGGGCCAACTTATTGTGGGCAACAGCTACACAATCACGGAAACCAAGGCCACGAATGGCTATTCGTTGCCTTCACCTGCTTCCATCGTGATCACGATCGGCGATGATGGCGCTGCTCGTATCGTGACGGAATCGGCAACGGGGAACTGGGAAATCCAAACCAGCGGCTCTGTGAGCAACGTTCTGGTCAAAGACGATGCAACGAGTGTCATCTTCTATAAGCAGGACGAAAATGGCAAGCCGCTTGCCGGTTCCGAGTTCAAGATAAAGGGCGCGTTCAGCGACGGCAGCACCGAGAAAACGGTTGCTCTCGATGGGGATATGGCCAAATTCGTGGCAAGCGGGCTGTTCATTGTGGGTGAGACCTACAGCATTGAAGAGGCAAAAGCGCCTGCGGGATACGAGAAGCTGCCCGCCGGGCAGTTCAAGATAAGCGACGCCGGCACCGTCGAAGCGGTGGGCACGGTTCCTGCTGGCTGGACTATCGCCGACGGCGGTGCGGTGGTTGTTGCCAAGGATGCGCCTATCGAGGTTTTCCTTAACAAGAAGAGCACCAGTGGAATAGATGTTGCCAACGCAACATATCAGATCTCGGGCAAGTTCCGTGGCGCAGACGGACAGCCCCAGCAGGATGTCAGGACCTACACCACGGCAACCACTCAGGTTTTGAAGGGTGCGGTGAAGGTGGAAGGCCTTATCGGCGGCGAAACCTACACCATCAAGGAGACGGCATCTCCTGCCGGCTATGTGTTGGACGGCACCGAGTTCACGTTCACCGTCAAGGACGACGGCACGGTTGTTGCGGGCTCTTCGGATCAACCCGCAGCCAATGGCGCAGCGACTACGAGCCAGGACTCTTATCGCAACACTGGCTATTCCATTGCCAATCGCGATACGGTAACCATTACCCAGACCGATGCTCCCGTTCGGTTGGGTTTGGCCAAGCGGGGAAGCAATACCGGGGAACAACAGCTCTCCGGTGCTGAATTCACTATTGAGGGCAAGTTTGCCAAGGACTACACAAGCGGCGTTGCCGAGCAGAAGACCTACCAGCGAATGAGCGTGAGCGACATCTCTTCGCTGCGCTTCGTGGCGGGCGAAACCTATTCCATCACCGAAACCAAGGCGCCTGATGGCTACGAGCTGATCCAGGGAGCCTTCACGTTCACCGTGTCAGAAGATGGCAAAGTGTACGAAGGGGGAGCGAACGATCAGGGTATCTCGAACGGTCAGTACCTGCTGTACGGTGACTATTTGGGCTTCGTTGCGGTAGACAACCCCATCGAGGTAACGCTTTCCAAGTACGGCTCCGACAAGGGCGATAATAGCGCTGATTCCGCAATTTCTGGTGCCACGTTCCGCATAAAGGGCGTGTTTGCCGACAGCGCGGAAGCAGGCGAAACCGAGCGCGTGTTCACGATGGACGCTGGCTCGTATTCCCTGCCTGGATTGATTGCGGGCAACGCCTATCAGCTGTGGGAGGCATCTTCGCCTGCTGGCTACAAGCAGATCAAGGGTACGCTTTCTTTCATGGTGAATGCCGATGGCACCATCGATCAGGTGAATGCCGAGGGCGCTTCGTTTGAAAACGGCACGATGGGCATCGAAGACGGTAAGGTTTCCATCAAGGCTGTCGACGACCCGGTTGAGCTTACCATCGTGAAAAAGGACGAGTCTGGCCAGAATGCGCTTTCGGGTGCTGTATTTGGCGTGACGCCGGTTGGTGGCTCTGCATTTGCCGACGGAACGACGGGGGAGAAAACCCTTGCTGCCACCGACGGCGATGGTAAGACGTCTCTTCCGGGCCAGCTTGTGGTGGGCGGCAAGTACGAGATCTCGGAGTTTGTTGCGCCTGCGGGCTACAAGCGCGTTGCGCAGAAGCTCACGGTCCAAGTGACATCCGATGGCCAGTTGAAAGCAGTGGGCAGCGTTCCTGCGGCGTTCAAGTCCGAAAAGGCGGGCTCGGGTTCTGCCGCCATCACCGTATTCACGGGCGATGTGTGGAACAGCCCCACCAAGATGTACATCCAGAAGAGCTCGGCAACCGATGGGCTTTGGAGGCTTGCGGGCGCAACGTACCAGCTGACGGGTGTTTTTGCCGATGGTTCCAACCAGCGCACACTTACCACTGACAAAAACGGCATGGCCGAGCTTGATCGCGCGCTGCTGATTGCCGATGGCGCAACTGAGTACACGCTGAAGGAAACGGTTGCTCCTGAGGGCTATGCGCTCAATGCGGCAGACTTCGTGTTCACGGTGTCAACCGATGGGTCCATCGTTGCGAAGGGCGAAGCTGTTGCGAACTTTGCCGTGACAGGCGAAGGCAACATCACCGTTTCTGCCACCGACGATCCTATCGAGATTGCCATCAAGAAGGCGGCTTCTGATGGTGCAGGCGACAGCGCCATGAACGGTGCCGAGTTCCGGATCGAGGGCGTGTTCGCAGAAGAAACGGAATCGAGGGCAGAAACCCTTACCACCTACGGTGACGGCTTTACCGAGGCGTTGTCCTCGATGCTCAAGGCGGGTCAGGAATATACCATTACCGAGACCAAGGCGCCTGCTGGCTACAAGCTTCTTTCGAATGCGCTCAAGATCAAGGTTTCTGATGATGGTTCCGTAACCGTTGTAGGCGATGTGCCTGCGGGTTGGAAGATCGACGATCGCAACGACTCCGAGAACGGTGCTGTGCTCATTGTCGCGACCGATGATCCTGTTTCCATGACGGTGGCAAAGCGGGCAGAAGGCGCCGATACATCCGCCATGCAGGGCGCTGGGTTTAGCGTGACACCGGCAGAGGGCAGCATCTTTGCCGACGGAACCACTGGAACAAAGACCCTGTTCACAGGAGCGGACGGTAAGACCTCGCTCGATGCGCAGTTGGTTGTGGGTGGCACGTACACCCTTGAAGAGGAAAAAGCGCCTGCTGGTTACAAGCTCATCGATGGCATGCTCTCCTTCACGGTGAACGGCGACGGCACCCTTTCCGTCGCAGGCCAAGCCCCTGAGGGCTTCGCGGTTTCCGCGAAGGACGGTGTGGCAGTGGTTACCGCCACCGACTCTATTACTGAGGTATCCCTGTCTAAGGTGGACATCGACTCGAACGAGGTGCTTGGCGGTGCCGAGTTCACGCTTGAGGGCGCATTCAGCGATGGTCAGGGTGGCTCAGTCGAGCGCGTGGGCAGCGACGCTGCCAAGGTGATCGTGGGTGCCGACGGCAAGATTGCCGTTTCGGGCGCTTCTGCCGTTGCTGATGGCGAGGGCCTTGACACTATCCGGGGCCTTGTCGCAGGTGAGGAGTATACCCTCGCCGAGACGCGCGCCCCCGAAGGATACGAGCTGAATACGCAGCCCTTTGTATTTACCATGGGCAACGACGGCGCTGTGGTTCCTACCGGCGAGGCGTGGGACTGGTCTGTCGAGGGTGGCTCTGCATCAATCGTTGCTGCCGACAAGGCAATCGAGTTTCGTATCCTTAAGCAGGGTCGCGCAATCGGCGGCGAAGAAGGCGATTCGGCTGATCCTGACTTCATGGCGGGCGCTGAGTTCGCGGTGACGGGCGTCTTCGCGGGCAGCACGGAGGAGTCTACCGATGTCATGACGGTGGGCACCGACGGATGGACCGAGGGCTGGTCGTCCCTGCTGGTTTCCGGCAACATCTACACGATTTCCGAGACGCGTGCGCCGCTGGGCTACAAGCTTATCGCCGAACCGCTGAACGTGATGGTGAAGGCGGACGGCACGCTTGTGGCGGTGGATGCTGAGGGCAATCCCCTTGATGCGGATGCCGGTGCGCAGGGCTGGACCGTGTCGGAAGATGCCGAGGGCATTGCGCAGATAACTGCCGTCGACGAGCCTACCAGCGTGATGCTTTCCAAGGTCTCCGCCGAGGGAGGCCAGGCACTTGTCGGTGCCGAATTCGACCTTGAGGGCAGCTTCGCCCAGGGCTCTGGCCGGATGGTGCCAGGGAAGAAGCGCATCGTCGTGAACGGCCAGGGCAACTTGCGCATAGCCGATGTCGAGGCTCAGATCCTTGGCGGTGAAACGGTGGGCGAGTTCAGCCAGGCGTCTTCGATAGAGGGCCTTGTTGCGGGCGAGAGCTACCTTCTTACCGAGGTGAAAGCGCCCGCGGGCTACGAGCTTGTGCAGGACACGCTTCGTTTTGCGGTAAACGACGATGGCACCATTTGCCTCGTTCAGCGCTCTGCCGCTTCTGAGGCGTGGACGCTTTCCAATGATCAAGGTGAAATCGGCATTACCTGCGCCGATGTGCCGCTGAAGGTAAGCCTGAGCAAGCAGAATAAGCAGGGTGCAGCTTTGGAAGGCGCCCAGTTCACCCTTTCTGGCGCGTTCCCCGATGGCTCTGCCACCAAGACGTTTACCTCTAATGGCGATGGTGTGGCGTTCAAGGACATGCAGCTTGCTGGTTCTTCAGAGGGCGAGAAGTATGTTTTGACGGAAACGCAGGCACCGGATGGTTATATGGCGATCGACCCGGTAACGTTTGTCGTCTATGCCGATGGCACCGTTGAACTCGACGGCGATCCTCTGGGTGCCTCATCGCAGGTGACTATCGAAAACGGCGAAGACGGTACCGCATACGTCTCCGTTACCGACGATGCCGCTCCAATCCCCGATAGCCAGGATGGCAGCGATACCTTCCTCTCCAAGACGGGCGACTGGACTTTCCTGCAAGCGATTCTGGCTGCTATCGTTGCAGCGGGCGCCGGCTTCGCTGCAACGGTCAGCCGCCGCCGTGGGGCACGCGCACGGCGCACCGAGCGTGAGTAGCGAATAGGGGACGGCGCACCGAGCGTGAGATTGGCGGTTTTTCTACCGTGATTGCCTCCCATTTCTTGAGCTGATCAGGCAGCTTGAGGGATGGGAGGTTTTTTGCCCTGGGAGACGGGGGAATTAAGCAGTTACGCAGTCAGCGTGTTATATAGCTCTTCGTCTACGGGTTCGAGCCATTCATTGCTTGCGTTTTCGCCTGGATATTCAAATGCTAGATGGCTGAACCAGGAATCAGCCGTTGCGCCATGCCAATGCTTGACGTTGGCGGGAATTTCAACCACATCACCTGGACGTAAATATCGAGCGGCATTTCCTTCCTCCTGGTACCAGCCCTCGCCGTCTACACAGATAAGCACTTGTCCACCGCCGCTGCTTGCATGGTGTACATGCCAGTTATTGCGACATCCCGGCTCAAAGGTCACATTGAAGATAGGGAGGTAGCTGCCTTCTTCGCTTACGGGATTGAGCCAAGAACGACCGCTGAAGTACTGTGCAAAACCATCGTTTGGCTTGCCTAGGCCAAAAAAGCCACCATGAGATTCGTCGTCGTTCACCACGGTGTTGTGCCCGTCTTCTGCGTATACATTCTTTGCTATATTGAATGCCGCCCATGCATTTGGCCACCCAGCGTAAAAGGCGATATGCGTAAGGATCTCGGCCATTTCTTGTTGCGTGACCCCGTTTTTTCGAGCGCTTGCTAGGTGATAGGCAAGGGAGCTGTCAGTAATCCCCTTGCCTATAAGAGTGCTTATTGTCACAATGCTGCGCAATTTCAGCGGCAGCTTGTCTTCGCGGCTCCAAATTTCTCCGAAGAGAATGTCGTCGTTAAGATGTGCGAACTCGGGGGCGAATTCCCCCAGTGCATCATGTCCTGCGGTTTGTTTAGTGGTCATGGGTTACTCCTTTCGGTTGCGGTCGCATGCGCAGCTGCCAGCATCGGCTGTGCGTAGTTGATGTATTAGGAAGTCAAGGTTTTCGAGCTTCTCCTGCTCTGCATGGATGCCGCTAAGCAGTTCACGCCGATACCCTTTAAGAAGGCAGATGCGGGCACATACGCTTGCTGCCTTATCGAATTCGGCAACAAATGCTTCGTTGCACCCTGCGTCCTGAAGGTTTGCCAAAGTTCTATCGTCCACGATCTACCTCATGGTCATAACCTTTGTGGTTCCAGCAAGTGGTTTTTCTCCTGGTCTGCCCTTTGGCCCTACAAGTGCGTGGGGTTGATAGGGTCCCTCGAGAAATTCGGTCTCTTCAGCAGAAAGTTTAATTTCGAGTGCGGCCACGACGTCGTCTACTCGTTCTGGTTTCGAACAGCCTACAATAGGAGCTTCAACGCCATGTGCCCAGTGCCAAGCAAGGGCGATTTGCGACATGGGCACATTGTGACGAGCAGCCACCTTTGCTACGCGTTCGATGATGGGCATGTCAATAGCTCGGTCATGGTCGTATTTGTTCACCATGGTTTTGTCGGTGGTGCTGCGAGTACTTTGACTCTCCCAGGTGGGACGGCAGAGGTGACCGGAGGCAAGGGGGCTGTAAGGGGTAATTGCCATGTCGAACTGGCGACATACAGGGATCATCTCGCGCTCGTCTTCGCGGTAGAGCAGGTTGTAGTGGCATTGCATGCTGGTGAATGTGGTCCAATTATGAGCGATGGCGATATCTTGCAGGTTGTGTAGCTGGTATGCATACATTGCGCTCGCTCCAAGCGCACGAACCTTTCCTTCACGCACCAATTCGTTAAGGGCTTCCATGGTTTCCTCCATGGGAACGTCGTAGTCGAAGCGGTGGATGATGTAAAGATCCAGGTAGTCGGTGCCCAAGCGTTTGAGCGATCCTTCTATTTCGCGCTTGATGGCCGCGGCAGAGAGGCCCCCTTCGTTAAAGTACACCTTGCTTGCAAGCACGATGTCTTGGCGGGCGATGCCCAGGTTGCGCAGCGCTGCCCCGATATACTCTTCACTTGTGCCGAAACTGTAGCAGTTGGCGGTGTCGATGAAATTGATGCCCGTATCAAATGCTCTCTTGATTACCGCTTGGGTTTCATCAGGGCCGATGGTCCACTGGTGAAAGTTGGGGCTTGCTTCGCCGAAACTCATGCCGCCAAGGCAGAGTTTTGATATTTCAATGCCCGAATGGCCGAGGGTTGTGTATTCCATTTGCATCCTTTCTTTGAAGTGCCTTTTCTTAACAGTAGATTTCTCTAATAAAGATGTATATTGCCTATATCAACTTCCTAGACATACAAAATATGTATACCGATTCAGAGAGATCGTAATTTCAGTAGGGGATGGATATGGAGCTTCGAACCCTTCGTTATTTTTTGGCCGTAGCGCGTGAAGAGAATATGACCGAGGCAGCCAATGTGCTTCATGTAACGCAGCCTACGCTCTCAAGACAAATCGGTGATCTTGAACGCGAGTTGGGCGTTGAGCTGTTTGAGCGAACCAATCGTTCTTGCGTGCTTACAAGCGATGGCATGCGTTTGCGTCAACGTGCCGAAGAGATCATCTCGCTTGTCGAGCAAACCGAAGGAGAACTTGCCGATCGAGAGCTTGGAATTGCTGGGAATATCCGCATCGGTGCTGGTGAAACCCGCGCTATGCAGGTGGTGCTAGGCGCTTTTGCTGATGTCCGACGCGATTATCCAGGTGTTACTTGCGAGCTTTACACGGGAAACGCTGATGCCGTGGAAGAGCGTCTAGAGCGTGGTCTATTGGATTTTGCGCTTGTTATCGAGCCTGTGAACCTGGAGAAATACGAGTGGATTCGTATGCCCAATGCAAATCGGGTAGGGCTGGCGGTTTCTGCCGATGGGCCTTGGGGCGCGCTCGAGGTGGCGACTCCCGCTGATGTTGGGAAGATGCCGCTCCTGATAAGCTCGCGCACGTCCAACAAGGCAGTTGATCTTGTCTCGTGGTCAGGTGGAGTGTTCAGCTTCGATGAGCTTGATGTGGTTGGTAGTTTTGACCTTATTGGCAACGCATCGCATCTTGTGCGTTCGGGCGTTGCCTGTGCGATGGGCATCGACCATTTGCTTCAAGTCGATGATGCTTCCGATTTGCGCTTTGTCCCCCTAGAGCCATCTTTGAAAATCGCGTCGTTTGTCATCTGGAAGAAGTACCGCTTGCGTTCTCGTGCCTGCGAGGAATTTTTGCGACGACTTGAATTGGCTGTGCGCGAATAGCTCTGAAAATACAAAGCGGCGGCTAAGGGGAAAACCTGGTAGCCGCCGCTGATGTCTGCAGTAATTTTTTGCTTGATTGTCGTGCTTATTACTGCGCGATATTGGCCACAAGTTGCTTGAGCGCATTCAGGTCGTCTTCGTCAGGATGACTTAACGCTTTGTCGAAATTCTCGATCATTGCATCGATGTTGGGCATGTGATTAGGCTGTTCTTTCATCTTGATGTAGCGTTCCCTCACGGATTGGGGCATTTTGCCTTGGCACATGTATTCCCCGACAACGGTATTGCTTGCGTCGATGGCTTTCTTAGTTTTATCTAGGATGCCTTTGAAATAGGCTTCACTGCCTCCGAATCCTGCGGTTCCGAACAGGAAAATCTTCTTATTTCTTAGCACCTTCAGCAGCTGAAGAGCGTTGTCGTCGGCAATGCCCTTGTTGGTCCAAAAGCCTACGTAGACTGTGTTTGACTCGGGTTCATTTGCGGAACAGGCACCAAAATAGTCGCAGCATTCCGCGGGCAATGCTTCGCGGATAGCCTCAGCCAACAACTTGGTGTTTCCGGTGCTGCTGCTGAATAGGATTGAATAGCGGGTTTGGTTCATTGCATCCTGCTTTCTGCAGATAGTGTTTGGTGAACATTGTAATCCTGCAGCTGATTTGGCGAAGGTGTGGCTTTTGTTTTCCTGCGGTCCGATGCAAATATGTTTATCGTGCCGTTCGCAGATTAAAGTTGACATATGTCGAAAATAGCGTTGCATTACATGATGATGCTTCTAGACTAAATTGTGACATATGTCAGAAAAGGAAATGCTATGGCGGGACGGAAAGAAAGAACTCGGTTTGTGGGCTTCGTGCCTGAATTCGTTGGGTTCGTGCCTGATGGAATTCTCACAGGGGATACCGTGGAGCTTGCTTATGACGAGCTTGAGGTAATACGCCTTCTCGATTTAGAGAAAATGAGTCAGGAAGAAGCTGCCGCTCGTATGGGTGTTTCGCGGACCACGGTAACGGGTATATACGAACGAGCCCGCTCGAAAGTGGCAGATAGTTTGGTGAATGGTAAACGGCTGCGTATTGAGGGAGGCAATGTTGCGTTTCCTCCGTGCGGTGGAGCCGGATTTGTATCTGCAGGCAGTCCCAAGAAAAAGGAGGCCCTTATGAGGGTTGCAGTAACGTATGAAAACGGCGAAATCTTTCAGCATTTTGGAAGAACTCAGACATTCAAGCTGTATGACATTGACGGGGGCCAGGTTGTGGCAACTCAGATAGTTGACACCCAGGGCTCAGGCCATGGTGCCTTGGCGGGCTTCCTTAAGGGGAACGACGTTGATGTTCTCCTGTGCGGCGGCATTGGCGGCGGCGCCCAGAGCGCACTTGCTGCTCAGGGGATCGAGCTGTTTGGTGGCTTGTCCGGATTGGCGGACGATGCCGTATCGTGCCTGTTGGCTGGCATCCTCGAGAAGAGCACCATGCCGGTTTGCGGTCATCATCATGGTCATAGCCATGGCGGATGCCATCATGGCCACGAGCATGTGCATGGGGAATGCCAGGGCCGCGAACAGGCCCATGGCGAGTGTCGGGGTCATGTCCACGAACACGGTGCGTGTTGTCATGGCGGCCATGCCCATTGATTCGCCTGTTCTAAGAAACGTGGGGCTGGCTGGACGGAAAGGCGCCCACCCTTTTTTTTGAGCTCCTCT
>URJE01000014.1 GCA_900547965.1 uncultured Eggerthella sp.
AACAAGCTGGCAGGCCAGGAGGGACTCGAACCCCCAACATGCGGTTTTGGAGACCGCCGCTCTACCAATTGGAGCTACTGGCCTATTTCAGTTTCCGAATCTCTAGCGAGTTTCCTTGTGCAGGGTATGAGTACCACACCACTTGCAATACTTCTTGAACTCAATACGATCGGGATTATTCTGCTTGTTCTTCTTGGTCGTATAGTTTCGACGCTTGCATTCAGTGCATGCAAGGGTGACCAAAGTACGCATCAATTCTCCTTTAAATTACGTATTAGCATTGCTTGACATTAGCACATGATTAATAAGGAGGGGAGTCTGCTCTGCAGACTCCCCTACCGAATTCACAAAGATCGTGTTATTTGATGATCTTGGTTACACGACCGGAGCCAACGGTGCGGCCGCCTTCGCGGATAGCGAAGCGGAGGCCTTCCTCCATAGCTACGGGGTGAATGAGTTCAGCCGTGATGGTTACGTTGTCGCCAGGCATAACCATTTCGGTGCCCTCGGGGAGGTGTGCAACACCGGTGATGTCGGTGGTGCGGAAGTAGAACTGAGGACGATAGCCATCGAAGAACGGAGTATGGCGGCCACCTTCGTCCTTGGTAAGGATATAAACCTGACCCTCAAATACCTGGTGAGGAGTTACAGAACCGGGCTTGCAGAGAACCTGGCCACGCAGGATGTCCTCGCGCTTGATGCCACGGAGCAGACAACCGATGTTGTCGCCAGCCTGAGCCTCATCGAGCAGCTTGCGGAACATTTCGATGCCGGTGCAAACGGTCTTCTCGGTATCCTTGATACCAACGATTTCGAGTTCGTCGTTTACATGCAGAACGCCACGCTCAACACGACCAGTAGCAACGGTACCACGACCAGTGATGGTCATGGTGTCCTCAACAGCCATCAGGAAGGGCTTGTCGATAGCACGCTCGGGAGTAGGAATGTGCTCGTCTACAGCATCCATGAGCTCCCAGATCTTGTCCTGCCATTCCTTGTCGCCTTCGAGTGCCTTAAGGGCGGAACCGCGAATAATCGGGCAATCCTCGAAGCCGTAGGAATCGAGAAGCTCGGTTACTTCCATCTCAACGAGCTCGAGGAGCTCTTCGTCGTCAACCATGTCGCACTTGTTCAGGAAAACAACGATGTAGGGAACGCCAACCTGACGAGCGAGCAGGATGTGCTCACGAGTCTGAGCCATAGGGCCGTCGGTTGCAGCGATAACGAGGATAGCGCCGTCCATCTGAGCAGCACCGGTGATCATGTTCTTGACGTAGTCAGCATGGCCGGGGCAGTCAACGTGTGCATAGTGACGCTTGTCGGTTTCATACTCAATGTGAGAAATAGAAATGGTAATGCCGCGCTCGCGCTCTTCAGGAGCCTTGTCGATGTTCTCGAATGCGGTAAAGTTTGCGGTTGCAGTACCGTGAGAACCATCATTGCTGGACAAGGTCTTGGAAATTGCAGCAGTCAGCGTGGTCTTGCCGTGGTCAACGTGGCCGATAGTACCAATGTTAACATGCGGCTTAGAACGCTCGAACTTCTCCTTAGACATTATTCCTCCTTATTGGTGGGAATGCACAAATTCGCCTTGGTAGGCGAATTTGTAAACGATAAAGTAAAAGCTTACCGTGCGTAAGCGGAAAATTTGGTAGCGGTGACTGGATTCGAACCAGTGACGCCACGGGTATGAACCGTGTGCTCTAACCAACTGAGCTACACCGCCAAAATGGTGCCCACAAGCAGACTCGAACTGCTGACCTCTTCGTTACCAACGAAGTGCTCTACCTGCTGAGCTATATGGGCGAGATGGTGGGAGTGCAAGGATTCGAACCTTGGAAGGCTGAGCCAACGGATTTACAGTCCGTCCCATTTGACCGCTCTGGAACACTCCCGAATTCGCTTGTAATCATGTGCAATTTTCAAGCTGCTGCTCGGTTCGAACGTTGTTTCCGTTCAAGTGAGCAAGGGAATAATACGCTAGGTATCCACCCCGTGTCAACACTTTACACGCCCCCGGGCATGTCCATATGGCATCTTTTTTCACATACCGTTTTTTATTGCCATAAAACCCCAGGTCAAACTCATTTTATTTACCTTCTTCATTTCACAAAAAAACGGCTGATCCGAGGTTAGATCAGCCGTTTTCCAAAAACTTTTTTCAAAAAATATTTTTCAGCAGCAGCGTAATTTAGCAGTCAGCTTCCAGGTATGAATCGAACTCATCGGTTACTTCCTTAGACGGAGCCTTGGTAAGAAGCGAGACCACAATGATGGCAATGAGGCTCAACACGAATGCAGGCAAAAGCTCATATACTGCGAAGAAACCACCAAGCGGCTTTATGAACGTATGCCATACCAAAACGGCAATAGCACCCGTCAGCATTCCCGCCAAGGCACCCTGCAGATTAGTCCGACGCCAATAAAGGCTCATGATGATCAGCGGACCAAACGAAGCACCGAAGCCTGCCCACGCGTACGAAACCACCTGGAAGATGGACGAGTTCTCGTCGAGCGCAATAACAATACCGAACAGGAGCACGGCAACCAAAGTGAGTCGGGCAACGATCATCACCTGAGAGTCGGTAGCATCCTTCTTGATTAATCCCCTATAGATGTTCTCCGCAACTGCCGAACCGGAGATAAGCAAGTAGGAAGACGAAGAAGACATTGAGGCTGCAAAGATGCCGGAAACCACAAGACCGCACATGAAAGAGGGCAAGATCATATTAGAAAGAACAATGAAGACACTCTCCGCACTTGCCTGTGTGAGGAATTCCGTGGGAATGACCGCTCGGCCAATCAGGCCAATAGACACCGCACTAAACAAGGAGATTACAACCCACACCGTTGCGATACGACGAGACTTACGCAGCTCGCAAGAATGGGTGGCGCTCATAAAGCGGATAAGAACCTGCGGCATACCAAAGTATCCCAATCCCCATGCCAGACCAGAAACGATGGTAACCATGCCATAGGATCCCGCTTCGCCGAACAACGGCGCTCCGCCTTCAACCATCTGTTTGCCACTTTCGTCCAAAATAGGCGTTGCGATCTCGGTTCCCGAGAGGAAGCCAGGAATCGACTGCAGGAATGCAACAGTATTATCGATACCACCAGCAGCAGTGATGGAACCGACCAGAACGACCACCAATGCGCAAATCATAATGCTGCCCTGGATAAGGTCGGTGGTGCAAACGGAAAGATATCCGCCCACAAATGTATAGAGGAACACGATCAAGGCGCCAAGAACCATCATGGTTGCGTAATCAAGACCGAACAACGTAGCAAACAGCTTGCCGCATGTTACGAAGCAGCTACCTACATAGATAGAGAAGAACAACAGGATGACCAATGCAGAAATGGTCATAAGGATGTTCTTGGAATCATGGAATCGGTTAGAGAAGTAATCGGGAAGCGTAATGGAGTTGTTAGCAACTTGCGAGTACTTGCGCAAACGCTTAGAAACAAACAACCAATTAAGGTAGGTACCGATCGCCAGGCCGATAGCCGTCCACATTGCATCAGACGCACCCGTGAAATATGCCACACCAGGAAGGCCCATAAGCAACCAACCCGACATGTCAGATGCCTCAGCAGAAAGTGCAGTGAGCCAAGGGCCTAGCCTGCGCCCTCCTAAGAAGTAATTCTCCGTTGATTGGTTCGACTTCTTCGCATACACGAAGCCGATAACCACGACAACGATGAAATAGAGGAGCATTGCAAGCAATACCCAGAAATCGTGAGATACCATACCGTTCGCTTTCCGTTTTCCCGTGCTGAGCAAAAACCCAGCGGCTTCACCTAACGCTGCGATAGAAACACAGCACTACGCACTTTAGTACGCAATAGTGACGGATTATACGACAAGCATGATTCGATTGGGTTAACGGAGTACTGAGACGGCTTTTTCGGTAGCGGAACCCTAACAGTTGCGCTTCAGCCAAACACGCAGCTCGTTTTCCATACGCTTGAACTCTGCCTTGGTTCTTTCGTTGGAAAAGCCTTCTTCTAACCCCAAGGGCTTCTTTGCAATTTCGAAGATTTCGCCTTGCTCCACCAAAATCTTACGGCTCTCAGCATAGGTAAGCTCAAAAGCGAAGCAAAGAAAACCCACAACGTAATCGGCAGGGAAAACCCGATCGTTTCGCTTTACGCAACGACGCTCGGCAAACGCCTCGAGCACCGAGGAGGAAAGCCTGCTTTGGCGCAATGCGTCGAGAGAAACGCCCAGAATAGTATCTGCATCACTAAGGCTGATGGTGTGAAGGATATCGAGTTTGTCGGCATCGCGCACGATGTTGCAGAAGCGCCGCGTTCTATCGGGCAAATCATCAGGCAGGCGATAGTCACTATGAGTGGCTATCGCGGCACGAATCAGCTGGTCTTCTTTGGACCCCTCAACAAAATCCCTCATCCGCACCTTTCCAGGGGCAAGCCCAGCAAAAAGAGCAATGCCAGGATTTCGGCGCGCAACCTGTCCGCAGGGTGATTCGGGGGCTACTTCGAATGGAGGCATCCCAGTAGGCTGGCTGAACAGCACTTCAGCACCCAATTTGGCATGGTTGGTTGAGTGCGCGTCCAAAAACGTACCCCAACGACGCAGCTGCTCAAATCGACCCATATCATGCAGCAAGCCTATCGTCCACGCCAGATCAAGATCGTCCTGCTTCAAACCATTGCTCTTGGCAATTCGCTCACACAAATCGGCAACCCGCTTTGAATGCTCGATCTTCAAAGCTATGCGCTGATTGCAGGAATCGTATGCCTCAACGTAATCGGAGAATGCCTGCTGGACTTTGCTGCGATCGATTTTCATTTCAGCCCTCTTTCTTTCTCTCTAAGCTTACTCTTGCTCGAACCGCAGAACCCACAGAAACCTGTAACTTAAATACCTGATACTTGCCGCGCCAGAATACAAAAAAGCGCGCCCCAACAGGAGCGCGCTTGATGAGTGCTGGCTATGTTTTCGCTTATGCCTCGAGGAGCTTTTCCACAGAAGCAAGCTTAACGCAACAAACAAACACTTTCAGTGCCGACTCAAGCTCTTCCAGCGGAGGAAGAGTAGGAGCGATACGGATGTTGGAATCCTTGGGATCGTTCTTGTAGGGATAGGTAGCGCCGGCGCCCGTCATGGTAACGCCAGCTTCCTTAGCCATAGCAACGATGTGCTTTGCAGTTCCTTCAGGAGCATCGAACGAAACGAAGTAACCTCCGCGAGGATTGCTCCAAGAACCACAACCCGTGCCAGCCAAGCCTTCTTCCAACATCTTCAGAACCAGCTCGAACTTCGGGCGGATAATGGAAGCGTGCTTTGCCATGTGGGCAGCGATGCCGTCAGCATCTTTGAGGAAACGAACGTGGCGCATCTGATTCAGCTTGTCGTGGCCGATGGTCTGAACGCCCATGCGCTTCTTGATTTCAGCAACGTTTTCAGGGCTTGCAGCCATAGCGGCAATGCCTGCACCAGGGAACGTTACCTTGGAAGTGGAAGCAAATTTGAAGTAACGGTTGGGATTGCCAGCCTCGGTGCAGGCCTTGGCAATATCGAGAAGTTGGTCCTGCCGTGCAGCATCATCATAAAGATGATGCACGGTATAAGCGTTGTCCCAGAAGATACGGAAATCTTCAGCAGCGCATTTCATGGAAGCAAGTCGACGCACTACCTCATCGGAATAGGTAACGCCGCCAGGATTGGAGTACTTGGGAACGCACCAAATGCCCTTGAATGCCGAATCGTTGGCAACCAGTTCCTCAACGGCGTCCATATCGGGGCCTTCGTCGGTCATGGGAACGGTAACCATTTCGATGCCAAACGCCTCGGTAACACCAAAGTGACGGTCGTAACCAGGAACGGGACAAACGAACTTTACCTTATCCAGCTGGCTCCAAGGAGTGGCACCAAGCGTGCCGAACACCCAGCAACGCATGATGGTGTCATACATGATGTTCAAGCTGGAATTGCCGAAAACAATGGTGTTATCTGCTTCGTCATCGAGCATGGAAGCCATGAGCTTCTTGGCCTCCGGCAGACCATCAACTACGCCATAGTTGCGAATGTCGGTACCGTTTTCAGCCTTGCAATCATCGGAAGAAGGCAGGATGTCCAGCATAGGCATGCTCAAATCGAGCTGATCGGAGCCCGGCTTACCGCGCGCCATATTCAGGGACAGACCCTGAGCCTTATAGGTTTCGTATTCTTCGGTGAGTGCAGTTTTGAGCGTGGTGAGCTCTTCCTTCCCCAGTTCCGCGTAAGTGGGCATCATGCTTCCTTCCATCTGCCTTACAAAGCGACTGCATCTTGCACCCGCTAGGTCTACCAATCTTTTTCAGTATAGGTGTTGCCTGAGTCACTCGCAAAAGAAGTCGCACTATTGGGCCTCAGGCGCAACGCTCCGCATCATATTAAGGGTGGGCGGCAACATCCCTCTTTGTTAGAAACATCTCATTTCAGAGATTGCGCAATCATCGTACTTATTGCCTTCGTACACCGAATCGATCCTCAGCGTAATTGAAGAAGTGCTTACCGCCGGAAAACTAATCGACTGAACCACTCGATACGAATCGGCAAGCGTTACCTGCGCTACCACCTCGCCTGAATCAGCGATTAAAGACACCTGCTTCGGGCGTGCATTCTTGTAATAGATGTCGGTTGATTTACCGTAACCAGCCACCAGTTCCAAACAGCTTACCGATGCCTTGCTGCCAGAAACGCGAGACATCGTTACGCTTTGGCCAGCCCCTGATCCGGACGAGCCCTCAACCCAGGCGGTGCTCCAATCTCCATCGCTTAAGTTGCCTGCAACGTACGTACCGTATTCGCTTGCGGGAAGAACCGAAGAGGCAGAATAGCTGCTCAGAAGGCACGCACCCATATCCCCAGAAAAGTCCGACAATGCACGAACCGAAACTTCGGTCTGCGTCGAAGAGTTCTCCTTCTTATGGGCAGCAGAGGAATCGGAGCTCGCAGAGTCATGAGAAGATGCGTTGCTGCCGGAATCGTCGGTCTGCTGCTGCGAGGCGACATTGGAGGAGGGAGCTTCCGTCTCATTCGAAGCGGGACGCATAACCAATACCAAACAAACGATAACCGCCAACGCAACGCCCAGGACCACAGAAAGAACAACCACCGCTTTGTTGACCGGCTTCCTGTTTGCCACAGCGGGAGCAGATACCGCCGCCTGAGCCGACGAGGCAGGCGCTTGATCAGCAGGCTCCTGCTGGCAAGTAGGCCCAGAGGCGGGAGTTTGAGTCAAGCCGCAATGCACACAGAACTTGTCTTCGTCTTCCAGTTCCGACCCACAGTGAATACAGTATTTCACGAAAGGACCTCCTGAACGGCACCGGGAATTTCCTCGGGTGCCGAAACGCATGCCTTCGCCATTGCTAGCTCTTCATCAGCACCAAAACCGTACGTGCAGCCGATGAAGGGAATGTTCGCTTTTGTCGCCACTTCCCCATCGTGAAAGCGATCCCCTACCATTACATGAGGGATGGCATGACGCTCCGCTACACGCTGATATATCTGCCATTTTGGCATTTCACCATAATCTTCGGCGCAATAATAGGCATCAAACCAGGTACCCAGGCAAAACATCGCACGATGAACCTCGCAATAGCGGGTGCGACAGTTGCTGATAAACGCAAGTTCGTAACCGTCGGAGCAGAGCTCATCAAGCATTTCGGGTACCCCTGGGAACAATCGAGCCTTGCCTTCCTCGGTAAGACGGTCCATTTCATTTCCCACGATTTCCGCTGCCTGCCGCCATATTTCTTCGGGAAGGTTGGGAGCAAACGTGGTCCACATAGCTTCCGTAGTCCAGCCCAACCACCTGCTGATCCATTCATCGGTAAATTCTTGCGGCGGCATGTGGCCTTCAGAAACCAGCCAAGCATATGCTTTGCGAAATGCAGGACCGTAGATCGCCATACTGTCGTGAAGGGTCCCGTCGAAATCGAAGAACACCGTTCCCTTAACGCTGGTACCACCCGCAAACTCAATAGCATTTTTTGCCCATAGGGAATCTTTCAGAACAGCGCGACCCACGCCCACCAAATCGGCTTGGCCCTTCTCCAGCACGCGCTCGGCGCCTTCTGGGGTCCTCACACCACCGGTCACGATTACAGGGACCGTTACCGCTGCACGAATAGCAGCCGAATCTTCGCCGAAATAGCCTTCGGCCTTAGAGCCGTCACCGCGGTAACCGCACAAGCCACCCGAAATATCCAGCAAGTCTACCCCCGCTTCTTCGAATATCTTGCATGCCGCAACGGCATCTTCCCTTGTTGCTCCACCTTCTTCATAATCGCAGGCACCCAGGCGAAGCGCCAGCAGATAATCGGGGCCTACCTCGCTACGGACCGCTTCAATGACCCGACAATGCAAGCGGGTGCGACCCGCTATGCTTGTGCCCGAATAGTCGTCGGTGCGCTTATTGGTTATCGGGGAATAGAACTGACCCAAAAGATACCCATGCGCCGAATGGATCTCGACGCCATCGAAGCCAGCCTCTTTGGCACGACGCGCTGCAGACGCGAAATCGGCAACAACCCGGTCAATTTCCCGCTGGGTCATAGCATGCGCCTGCACCGCTTCCCCTCTTGTTGTGGTGTAGGGCATTGCGCTCGGGGCAGGCGCAGTCAAAGATTCGCCACCCAGGGCGGTAATTGACTTACCACCAGCATGGTTGATCTGGGCTACCACCTTACAGCCATTACGATGGATAACCTCAACAAGCCTTTTCAGACCAGGAACGTCATCGTCCGAGGAAAAGGAAACCTGCCCTTTGCTTGCCTGGCCTTCCTGACTGATGTAACTGTGCTCGGCGACCACCAAACCGAAATAGCCGCCCTTCGTCTTTTCGTCGTAATACTCGCACAGGGCATCGCTCACTTTGCCCTGCCCCTCTGATTTCTCGGTAGCCATCGGAGGCATTACCAAACGGTTGCGTAGTCTGACTTTCCCCAGAGGAAGAGGACGAACCAACAAAGACATATCAGCTCCTTCGTTGCAACGACGAAATACTATTAATACAGAATACTTGTTGCTGTATTTCAAAACAAAAACGACCCCAGCTCCAACTGCAAACCGCACCCATTTCTTTGGTATCGAGAAATGGGTGCGGCCACACAACGGAGTGGGGCCGCACCAGTCTTGACCTTATGCCTCGATCGTCTTGATGAGGTTCACCATTTCAATGGCGCTCGTTGCGCAGTCGAAGCCCTTGTTGCCAGCCTTCGTGCCAGCACGCTCGATTGCCTGCTCGATGGTGTCGGTGGTTACCACGCCGAAGAGCACGGGTACACCGGTCTTCAAACCAACCTGGGCAACACCCTTGGCAGCCTCATTGCAGACCAGGTCGTAGTGAGACGTTGCGCCGCGGATTACTGCACCCAGACAGATAACGGCATCGTATTTGCCCGATTCGGCCATCTTCTGGGCAACCAGCGGAATCTCGAATGCGCCGGGGACCCATGCGATATCCACGTCTTCGTCCTTGACGTCATGACGGAGCAAGCCATCCATTGCGCCACCGATCAGCTTTGAGGTAATGAACTCGTTGAAACGAGCAGCCACAATGCCAACCTTGATGCCCTCAGATACGAGCTTTCCTTCGAGAGTGTTCATATGCGTTTCCTTTCGCTATCCCCAGCGTTTTAGGCCTAGGGCTAATTCCATTCGTTTCGGGACGCAGTCCCATATTTGCTACAGCTAGATCCGTTATTCCTCGACAGATTCAAGGATATGACCCATCTTTTCCTTCTTCGTCTTCAGATAGAAGCGGTCGTGGTCGGTCGCAGGCATCTGAATCGGCACGCGATCGGTGATTTCGAGGCCAAACTCGGAAAGCTGATAGACCTTATCGGGGTTATTGGTCAGAAGACGCATGGTTTTCACGCCCAAATCACGCAGGATCTGCGCGCCGATGAAGTACTCGCGCTCATCCCCCTTGAAGCCCAGTGCGAGATTTGCTTCAAGTGTATCCATGCCCTTATCCTGCAGCTCGTAAGCACGAAGCTTGTTTACCAGGCCGATGCCGCGGCCTTCCTGGCGCATGTACAGAACCACGCCGCGACCCTCTTCGTTAACCGCACGCATGGCAGAAGCGAACTGGTCGCCGCAATCACAGCGCAAGGAGCCGAATGCATCGCCGGTAAGGCACTCCGAGTGAACGCGGACCAGCAGATCTTCTCCATCAGCGATATCGCCTTTAACCAAAGCAACATGGTGCTCGCCATTGAGCTTATTGATGTAGGCGTATGCGCGGAAGTCGCCATACTTGGTGGGCATCTTGGTGTCAGCCACACGCTCTACAAGTTTGTCGTGCTTCTTGCGATACTCCTGAAGAGCCTTAATCGAGATGAACTTCAAATCCCACTTCTCAGCAAGCTCGATGAGCTCGGGGGTGCGCATCATCGTGCCGTCATCGCGCATAATCTCGCAGCACAAGCCGCACTCCTTCAAGCCGGCGAGACGCATCAGGTCTACCGTTGCCTCGGTGTGGCCGTTGCGCTCAAGAACGCCGTTAGGCTTTGCCATCAGCGGGAACATGTGGCCAGGACGACGAAAATCCTCAGGACGAGCGTTCTCATCAACGCACTTTCGAGCCGTGTAGCCACGCTCCTCAGCAGAAATGCCGGTCGTGGTGTCAACATGATCGATCGAAACAGTAAATGCCGTTTCGTGATTATCGGTATTGGTGGTTACCATCTGGGGGAACATGAGCTTACGACACAGATCGATGCTCATGGGCATGCAGATCAGGCCCTTTGCGTACTTCGCCATGAAGTTCACGTTTTCTGTCGTGGCGAATTCTGCGGCACAGATGAAGTCACCCTCGTTTTCGCGATCAGGATCATCGGTGCACAAGATCACCTTTCCCTGACGAAGATCCTCCAAAGCTTCTTCAATGGTGCTGAACTGGAACATTACTATCCTCTCATGCCTCCCGCATCGCAATGGGGAGGCGCTTTCTCTTGATGTGCTATAAGAGCTCGGCCATTAAAAGCCGTTGCTCAGCAAAAATTCCTTGGTGATACCGCCCTGCTTCCGCGATGCGCCTTCATGTGCCTTCTCGACATAGGGGCTCACAGCTGAGGCAGACTGACGCACCGTTTCATCTGCGAGCTCCGGCGAACAAGCCAGAAGGCGTTCGACATATTTACCGACGCAGTCGTTTTCAAGATTCACCACATCGCCCACGCGCTTGGTGACCAAATTAGTCTGGGCTCGTGTGTGCGGAATGATGGAAACGCTGAAGCTCTCGGAGTCGACTTTCGCAACAGTGAGGCTGATGCCGTCTATGGCAATGGAGCCCTTTTCGACGATAAAGCGCAAGATTGAAGCGTCGCATCCTATGCGGTACCACACAGCATTGTCGTCCTCGCTGATACTTTTCACGGTGCCCACGCCATCGATATGGCCCGAGACAATGTGACCACCGAAACGTCCACCGGCGAGCATGGCGCGCTCTAGGTTCACAGGGCTTCCTGGACGCAGCACACCCAAAGACGAACGGTTCAGGGTTTCATGCATAACATCGGCAGAAAAGCCGCTGCACGTAAAGTCGGTTACGGTAAGGCAAACACCATTGGTTGCAATGCTGTCACCCAGATGAACATCCTCGAGCACTTTCGATGCCGCAACGGTAAGCACGCAGGAATGAGCTCCTTTACGAATGGAGGCAACCTTGCCCACTTCTTCTACGATGCCAGTGAACATTTACTTCACCTCGCATTCAATAAGCAGATCTCGACCAAGCTGTGTCACCTTCGGGTCGGACAGCTCAATGGCGTACTTGGGAGCATCGACGCCAAAGCCACCTACAGGACTCGGCGCAGCTGAGCCGCCGAAGATCTTCGGCGCAACGTACACCTGCACGCGAGACACCGCTTCATAGGCCAAAACCGACCAATTGATTTCTGCGCCGCCTTCGACGATCACGCTATCGATACCAAGCTCTCCGAGCTTTTCCATTAGGATCTCGATGTCGACATGACCTACCGACTCTGGAACCACGATGATGTCACATTCACGCTCACGATACGGCAGGTGCTTTTCCAAATCGCGTTCGCAGGTTGCTATGTACGTGGGGATCTCCGCCGCCGTCCTTACTACCTGAGAATCGATCGGAGTACGCAGGTGCGTGTCGCAGATGATGCGGATAGGATTCGAGCAACGGGGTTTGAATGAACCGAATCCACGCAAGGTAGAATCGGTGTTACCACCCTGATCAACTTCAAAAGCAGCCTCGTCTTCTGCCATTTCCCTTTCAAGCAGGTCCTCAAAATCGGATTCATCGACCACCTGCAGCTCTTCTACGTCGGAAGATTCAAAGCTGTCCAATCGGCAGGTGAGCAACGGATCGTCCTTGATGACGGTGTTGACGCCCACCATGATAGCGGCATAGCGTTGACGATCGGCATGGACGCGCTTGCGAGCCTCCTCGCCCGTAATCCACTTCGATTTGCCGCTTCTTGTGGCGATCTTGCCATCGAGTGTCATTGCGTACTTCAGGATGACATAGGGTTTTCCCGTTTCGATGTAGTGGAAAAACGCTCGGTTGATTTCTTGGCATTCCTCAACCAAAACGCCCTGAACAACTTCAATACCCGCCGCCTCTAGCTGGGCAACGCCGCCTCCATCAACCTTGGGGTTGGGATCGGGGGCGCCCATAACCACTCGAGCGATGCCTGCTTCAATCAGCGCCTCGGTACACGGAGGCGTTTTACCGGTATGGCAACAAGGCTCAAGCGTTACGTAGATAGTTGCGCCTTCGGTGGCTTCGCCTCGTTGACGGCAATCGGCAAGCGCCTGACGCTCCGCATGGAGTTCGCCAAAAGCGGGATGCCAGCCTTCGCCGATGATTCGGCCATCGCGTACTACAACCACTCCAACAAGGGGATTCGGATTGACCCAACCAGCGCCGCGCATAGCAAGCTCCAAAGCTCGCTGCATGTACTCTTCATCAGTCAAGGAACTGCACCTCCTTTCATATTCGTTGTCGCGAATACCATCTTGAGTGGGTAAGCGACGAACGGAGATGCATCCTGTATGAAAAAAAAAGCCCTGGAACATTGCGTTCCAGGGCTTTCACATGACAAACAAGCGCGGCCAAATGACCGATCCGATTCATCGTCTTCTTCCATCCGGACTATAACCGTTGGCTCTGGACTTGCACCAGATCAGCCTTGCTTGCACAAGGGTCGCGGGCTTCGCATTGCTTCCTTGTAGAAAGTTTCGCGTTACCGCCAGTGAGGAGTTTCACCTCGCCCTGAAGACCGTATTCATTTTCCATTGGTTACTATAGCGCACTGCAGTGCCCCGTCAAGAAAAAAGCCGCGAGATAGTAAATCTCGCGGCTTAGTTGAACAGCATAGTTGGGAACCGGCAGTGCCCAAACGCTGTATTTACAGGTCCTTGGAGCCCTCTACACGGCCTTCGAGGTAAGCCCAGAAATCATCAACATCTTGCTGGATTTCTTCGAGCAATGCTTCGTTACCGGGCTTGAAGAGATGCTTGAAGCGACCCTGAGGCTTCAGGAAGTCCTTTACAGGAATGAGGTTCTTATCGCGAACCGGAGTGAGCTTCCACTTGCCGTTTTCAACCTCGAACAAAGGCCAGAACTTGGAGTTTACCGCCATACGGCAGATCTCCGCAGTCATACTGGAATCGATGCGCCAGCCACGAGGGCAAGGTGCCATAACGTTCAGGAAAGCAGGACCGTCTACGGCAATTGCCTTTTCCGCCTTGCTTACCAGGTCACGCCAGTTGCCTACGGTAGCCTGAGCAACATAGGGAACACCATGAGCTGCCATGATAGAGGTGAGGTCCTTGCGCTTCTGGGGCTTGCCCTGCTGCTCCTTGCCAACTTCAGACGTAGTTGCCCATGCGCCCTTGGGGGTTGCAGAAGAACGCTGGATGCCCGTGTTCATGTATGCGCCGTTGTCGTAGCAGACATACACGATATCGTGGCCGCGTTCCATAGCACCAGACAGGGACTGCAAGCCGATGTCGTAGGTGCCGCCGTCGCCGCCGAAGGCAACGAACTTGATCTTCTTGTCTGCAGGGATCTTGCCTGCACGCTGAAGGCCCTTATAAGCGGCCTCAACGCCAGAAATAGTTGCGCCCGCGTTTGCAAACGCATTGTGGATGAACGGAACGTTCCACGCGTTGTCGGGATAGATGGAAGTGGATACTTCCAAGCAGCCCGTTGCCGAGCAGCATACAACGTCGTAGTCGTTGCGGCCCATGAGGACCTGGCGCACTGCCATAGATGCGCCACAACCGCCACACAGGCGATGGCCAGGAGCCAAGTCGTCGGGGCGGGCAGAAAGTTGCTTGATGTTTGCCATTGGATGCCCCTTACTCTTCGATGCCGAGATACTTGATAGAACCGTCGCCCTCGCCTGCAGCGCGCGCCTCAAGGTCAGAGAACACGGTGTTCATCTGTTCGAGGGTGATGTCTGCGCCGCCGAGGCCCACAACATAATCGTTGACGAGAGCATCAACACCATTTGCGTGGAAGGCGGAGCGAACCTCAAGCGCCAAAGGAGCATGCGGGGAACCGAAGGAATCGGAGCGATCAAGAACAGCCACAGCCTTAGCGTTTTTGCAGGCTTCAGCGATCTGCTTTGCAGGGAACGGACGGAAGATACGAGGACGAACAACGCCGACCTTTTTGCCCTGCTCACGCAGCTTGCGAGCCTGGAAGCGAGCATTACCTGCGCAAGAGCCCAAAACAACGATGATGCAATCAGCATCTTCGGTTCCCCACGCATCAACCAGTTCGAACGGACGACCCGTGATTTCGGCCCACTCCTTGCCATGACGCTCGAAAGCTTCCATGGCATTGTCGAGCGCATGACGCTCAGTGAGCTTGTACTTCATGTAACCGTTGCCAAGCGTTGCGAACATGCCCTGGCCAACTGGGTTTTCGGTATCAAGCAAAGGATACTTTGGCTCATAATTGCCTACGAAATCCTTTACCACCTGATCTTCTTCCATCACACAGCAATCCATAGCATGCGTGGTCACGAAGCCATCGAGCGTGGTGAGCACTGGAAGCAGAACATTAGGATCTTCAGCAACCTTGAATGCGATGATGGTGTTGTCGTAAGCCTCCTGAGCGGTTTCGGCAAACATCATGCCCCAACCGCAGTCACGAGCACTCATGATGTCAGAGTGATCGCCGTGGATGTTAATAGGAGCGGAGAGCGCACGATTGGCGTTTGCCATAACAATGGGGCAACGCATACCGGAAGCGATGTGCAGTTCCTCCCACATGTAAGCCAGGCCCTGAGAACTTGTTGCGGTTGCAACACGCGCACCAGCAGCAGAAGCGCCAATGCATGCAGAAAGCGCAGAATGCTCGGATTCGGTGGGGACGTATTCGGTGGTTACCTTTCCGTCAGCAACGAACTTCGCATAGCCTTCAACAATGGTGGTCTGAGGGGTAATAGGGTAAGCCGCCATAACGTCAGGGTTAACCTGACGGAAGGCATCTGCCACCATCTGGTTGCCCGTAGCGGAGAACATCTTCTTTTCAGCCATGGTTACTCCCCCTTCGCTTCCTGCTCCTGGGCTTCAGCCTCGGAGATAAGCTCGAGTGCGCCGAACTTGCACTCCTGAACGCAAACGCCGCAGCCCTTGCAATGGAACAGGTCGATGCCCGTCATTGCGCCGTCTTTAACCTCAATAGAGGAATCGGGGCAGTAAGCCCAGCACAGCATACAGTTGGAGCATTTCTCGGAATCCCAGATAGGACGATTGGAACGCCAACCGCCGGTGTAGCAGTTGGTTGACGTGCCACCTTCGGGGCATACATAACCGGTTGGGAACTCTTCGGGTTTCCAATTTTCGTAGTTGGAACCATCAAACTGGTACTTAGACATTACTCTTGCACCTCCTGATAAGCGCGCTCAACGGAGGCAAGGTTCGCGTCGATCATTTCCTGTGAGAACTTCTTGCCGAAGGTGATAACCAGGCGTTCCTTGACCTTTTCAACCGGGAAAAGACCCGTGATCTTGGCCAATGCGCCTACGATCGGGGTGTTGGGCATGTCCTTCTTGATGGTTGCAAGTGCGATGCCCGAAGCATCAACTATAGCAACGCGCATGCTTTCGGGAGCACCTACCGCTGCACGGGCTTCAGCAGCCGTCATTGTGGTGTTGAACAGGAGGATACCGTCTTCGGGCATACCTTCCATTACGTCCGTAGAAGCCAACAGGGTGTCATCCATGATGATGACGATGTCGGGATTCTGAATGTTGTTGTGAACCTCGATGGGATCACTGGATACACGCGTATACGCCTTCAGGGGTGCTCCCGTACGCTCCGGGCCATATTCGGGCATAGCCTGGATGTAGTTGCCCTGCAGCAGTGCCGTGTCCGCGACAAGCTTCGCCGCCGTAACCGCACCTTGGCCAGCACGTGCATGCCAGCGGATTTCGGTCAACTGTGACATACCTCTCCTCTCGCTTAAGGTTTGCTTTTTAGAAAGCTTCTTAATTGTACCGACCACGCGTTTTCGCCCTTTAGGGGTTTCCGAACGTGTTAGATATAGCTCGGTAGACGGAATTCGTCAGTTGCCACTGGTTGGGTTGTCGGGGCGAACGGCAAGTAATTGCAATAAGCAGCCTTTTAGTACCTCGCAAAAATCTCGTTACTCTTAGTGCCTTAACGATAAAAAACGGATCAGACGAGACAAGCTCATCTGATCCGCTAATTCGTTCATAGCTTTTGGAAGCCTCATGAGACCCGCATTGCTATACGGTGCCCTACCGCAGGGCCTAAAACACTTATGTCCAGAACTCAACCATTTCGATGAGGTCTTGGTAAGCCCATGCGTATACGTCGGAATACCAACCGGTTTCAGGTATGAAGCAAACCAGGGTGGAATACAGCAAACTCAAGAACACCAATACACCTAGGACGCGAAGGAAAAGGCGATGCGCAAGCACCTTGGGAACCGCAGAGCTTCCCACTTTCAGCTCAACGCCGCGGTCATTGTTCTCTTTATCAGGAGCTAGGGCATCGTTCGCAACGAAGCAAAGCAAAATTGAGGGAATCAGCATTAGGATGCTGTAGTCAGCTGTATAACGCTGCAAAATACCCGCCATCTGAGCATCAAGGCAAGCAACAACCAGCGCAGATGCCAGCATGGTCATCACGACGCTGGCAACGGTATGGGTAGAACGCTCCCTAATACGATAGGAAAGAATCGGCTTTGCAAATGCCAACACCCACAAAATAGGTAAGCACACCAAAATACCGCCAAACGTTACTTCCTTGATGGTTTGACCCAAATACGTAGTATCAAAGGTAGTGGGCTGAAGCCAGGGGAACACACCAGTAGTAGTTGGGGTTTGCAGGAAATAAGCGAACAAAGCCGGCAGCAAACGGCCAGCGTTCATACCGCGCTGCGTCATGTCATTCACTGTAAGGTTGTAATTTGCTCCAAAATCGAAGAATGAGCCAAAGCGCGCACGGTTGTACATCATGATGGCGGCAGCAACAACAAAATAGGGCGCTAAAAGGCACGCAAACTCCTTTGATCCCTTCTTGGTGAACAGATGCTTTTCGGTAATGAATTTGCGCCAGAACAGTGGGAACGCCAACAACGAGAAAATAAGGAACTGAGGACGACACGCAACCACAAGGGCCATGCACAAAGAGCCAGTGAGATACCATCCCGCCGCTCTTTCCGTCGACCGCCCGTGAAGCCAAAAATACAAACCCCATACCGTAAATGCCAAGGCCATCGCAATTGGGAGCGAATAGAACGTTGGGAACTTCGCTAGATACAACATGCCCGAACAAGCCACCAAAGGCATTTGCAGCAAGAGGAATAAGCCTAAGCTAACACGCTTAAAGTGATGCCGCGCAAAACGATCCATCAGAGCCGTTACGCCCAGCACGAACATAATGCAAGCGATTAAAACGCCAATCGCAGTTGGGAAGCTCGACCCGGTAAGCAAGTAGAACGGCAAATAGAACAGAAGCACTGGCAAGACGCCAAAATACACATAGTAATGGCCCTCGTAGTACGCCACGTCGAACAGATACGACTCGCCTGTCTGCTTCTGCAGTTCATCGCGTGCACCCTTGTCGTAGGGGTTGTCCATGTCTACGAGCCATTGAGGAGGTTCCACCTCCAAATACAGCTGACCATCGGCCATAGCCTTTGCGAGTTCAGCGTATTGCTGAGCATTGTCTCCACCAACTTTATAGGTGTTTACGATGCTATGCCCATCCCAGGATCCCGAATTGTAATTAGCTGTAGCAATACCGACCTGGTTTGACCCAAGCAGAAGATATGCAGTAAGAACGAAAATCTCACAAGCCGTTGCCAACACGATGCATGCACGGGAAAATCTCGGATGCTCCTTAACGCGGCAACGATAAATGCTCGAGCCAGGTCGAAACACATAAAGCAAAAGCAAAACAGCGAATGTCAGGAAATAGCGAAGGCCATTGAACTCAAATGGCTGACGTTCATTGATGACAACCGTATTGAGAACAACAGGGTACTGTGCATCATCGCTCACGATTTCGATACGCAGGTTCTGAATTGTTCCCGAGCTCTCAAGGTATAGATACTGACTTTGCTCGCTATAGGTTGAAACATCTACTTCAGGAACCCCAAACGTGTATTCTGTCGTTGAAAAATAGGTTTCATGCGCAGCATCGGTAAAGCTGATTTTTACCTTAAGGTTCTGAGCAGGCTGCGAATTATCGAAATCAAGATGAATGTTATTTACCACTTTGTTGAGATCATAAAAATCTACAGCAGTTTTTGACTCAGTAAACTTGTACTGTTCGCTATGCCCCAAACCGAAATTCGACGTTCCCGTATCGTTGGCATCAAGGCTAATGCGATCAGCCAAATTGATCGGCTCATAGGTGGCCGATCGGAAATAGTTCATATTGAACAAAAAGACTTCAAGGAGCAGCGCAACAACTGCAACCACGAAAATACGGGATAGCGCATGTTTAATTCGGCCTCGATTGGCTTTAGCGAGGTCTATGCAGTCAAGTGCAATGTCTTCAATAGGTTTCATAGCGAATCATTTTACAAGATACGCTCGCACCATATTGGTCACGCACTACTCTTTCAGAAGAAGCTCGAGAATAAAAAAATCCCCGCATCGAATGATGCGGGGATAATGAAGGCAACTAATTACAAGCCAAGCGTGGAAACGATTGCGTCGAATACAACCTGAGGATCACGGTCGCCATCGATTTCCTTCAGAAGCTCGCAACCGCGATAGTAGTCGATGAGCGGCGCAGTAGAGCTTTCGTAAACATCAAGGCGGTTGCGTACCGTGGCCTCGTTGTCATCATCGCGCTGGTACATTTCGCCATTGCACTTGGGGCAAGCAGCGTCAGCATCGGAGCCGATGTAACCGCAGTCGCGGCACATACGACGAGTGGTAAGACGCTTGATGATTACTTCTTTATCAACATCAACGAGAAGCGCAGCATCAAGAGGACGCTCGAGCGAAGAAAGCTCAGAGTCAAGTGCAACTGCCTGAGTTGAGGTGCGGGGGAAACCGTCAAGGATGAAGCCATTAGCGGTGTCGGCATCCTGCAAACGCTCTTTAACGAGGCCGATTACAACTTCATCAGGTACAAGATCGCCAGCATCCATGTACTTCTTAGCCTCGAGGCCAAGAGGAGTCTGGTTCTTAACGGCAGTACGAAGCATGTCGCCAGTGGAGATATGAGCAAAGCCATACTTCTCTACCAGCTTAGCAGCCTGAGTGCCCTTACCTGCGCCCGGTGCGCCCAGCAAAACGATATTCATGGAAATGTTCCTTTCGTAACACGATAGAAATCGATCAATCTATTTTAACAAATTGAAGCGCATTAGGCGCAAAGTGACATTTCTCAAAAAGAAAGGCGGCTAATTGCCGCCTTTCTTTTTACTTGAAGAATCCGTCGTAGTTGTACATTTTCAACTGCGATTCGATCTTATTCATGGTGTCCAAAGCAACGCCAATCATGATGAGGATCGAGGTGCCACCAAACGCCTGGATCAATGAATTGTTCGTAAAGTAGAACAAAATGGAAGGGATAACCGCAATGGCAGCGATAAAGATCGCACCAGGAAGCGTTACCCTGTGCAGAACGTCTTTAATGTACTGCACGGTATTCTGACCAGGACGAATGCCAGGAATAAATCCACCCTGACGCTGAAGGTTTTCCGCAGTGTCTTCAGGATTGAAAACAATCGATGTATAGAAGTACGCGAAGAACACGATAAGCAGCGCAGTAAGGATCCAGTTCACCCAACCTGCCGAAATGGCATTGGCAACCATGGTGAGCCAATCGACATTGAACAAAGCGGCGATCTGAGCAGGGAAGTAAATCAAGCAGCTTGCGAAGATGATGGGGATAACACCTGCAGCGTTGATCTTGATGGGAAGGTATGAGCTCTGACCGCCCATAACCTTACGACCCTGAACGCGCTTTGCGTAGCTGATGGGAATACGGCGCTGAGCACGCTCTACGAAGATAATCGCAGGGATGCAAAGCAACACTACAACCAAAATGAGAACAGTAACTGCAATGCCCATGCCCATATCTGCATTCAGGTTGATCGACGAGAAGATTGCCGAAGGAACCGAAGAGATGATGGACACGAAAATGATCAGCGACATACCATTGCCAACACCGTGCTGAGTGATGAGCTCGCCCATCCACATGATCAAGGCTGTGCCAACTACAAGCGTGAACACAACCAAGATGTCGGTGACGATCTCAGGAACAGCGGTGCTGAAAACAACACCATAAGCCTCTGACTTGAAGAGGAAGAGATAACCAACAGCGTTGATCAGGCCCAGGCCAAGCGTAAGATAACGCGTAACCTGAGTGATGCGACGTCTGCCTGTTTCGCCCTCTTTAGCCCAGCGGCCAACGGCAGGGATAACGCCCTGCATCAACTGCATAATGATAGATGCAGTGATGTACGGCATGATACCCAGTGCAAATACCGAGAAATTCGACAGAGCACCGCCAGTGAAAAGGTCGAGCATAACCATCGAAACACCCTGCTGAGAAAAAGAATCAGCAAATGCCTGGAAGGGAATGCCCGGCACTGGCAGATAAGCGCCGAATCGGTAAAGCACCAAGATACCAAGAGTGAACAGGATTTTATTCCTGAGCTCAGGTACCTTGAACGCCTGTACGAGGGAACTTAGCAAGGCTCTTCGACCTTTCCGCCAGCTGCCTCGATCTTAGCCTTTGCGGAAGCGGAAACCTTGTCAACCTTAACGGTTACAGCCTTGGTGATTTCGCCGTCGCCCAGAACCTTAACAAGATCGGTGGAGTGCTTGATGATGCCCTTAGCTACGAGGGATTCACCGTCTACCACTTCGCCAGCTTCATAGTACTTCTCGATACGGCTAACGTTAACGGGAAGGTACTCAACATGGTTGATGTTACGGAAGCCGGGGAGCTTAGGAAGACGACGAGCCAGAGGGGTCTGACCACCTTCGAAGCCGTTGCCCTTAGCGCCGCCAGAACGAGACTTCTGACCGTTCAAACCACGACCAGCGGTCTTGCCGGTACCGGATGCGGGACCGCGACCTACGCGCTTGCGGCTGTGACGAGAACCCTCAGCGGGCTTCAGATCCTTAAGTTCCATGTTTTCTGTTTCTCCTTTTTCACGCTGTCTCTACCCCACTGACTGGAATAGAGGTCGGCAGCTCGCCGCCGACGAACTTACAAACTAGATCATTATGCCATAGGTTGAAATTAAATAGGACAAGAACTCAGTAAGTTAGAGAGAGTCCAACATAAGTTCAACAACTGAAGTGACAACCCGCGATTTAACGAGCTAGAACGTGAAGCGGAATTCAATAAGCTGTCCGAGCGTTCCATGAACTCCAGTTGATTCGCATAATGCCTACCACGGAAAATAAATTGGCCCCGCTCAATGAACGGGGCCAATTTAGATTTAGAGTTCTTCTACCTCTACGAGGTGCTGAACCTTGAAGATCATGCCACGAACGCCAGGATTGTCTACCTGCTCGACCGTGCGACCGATCTTACCAAGACCAAGAGCCTTCAGGGTACGACCCTGATCGTACTTGTAGCCGATGGAGCTCTTTACCTGGGTGATGCGCAGCTTCTTTGCGTCAGCCATTACTAGTTCTCCTTCCAGCCATAAATCTTAGCTACAGAGATACCGCGACGAGCAGATACTGCCTCGGGGCTCTGCATTTCCTTAAGACCTTCAGCAACAGCCTTAACAATGTTAAGAACATTGTCGGTGCCGAGGGACTTAGCGAAAACATCCTTTACGCCAGCGAGTTCGAGAACGGCACGAGCTGCACCGCCAGCGATAACGCCGGTACCAGGAGTAGCGGGCTTAAGGAGAACACGACCAGCGCCATACTCACCGATGATGTCGTGAGGAAGCGTGCCTGCCTCGGTCAGAGGAATGGAGAACATGTTCTTCTTCGCATCCTCTACGCCCTTCTTGATGGCGGTGGGAACTTCTTGGGACTTGCCCATGCCGATACCCACGCGACCCTTGCCGTCGCCAACAACTACCAGAGCGGTGAGTGCAAAACGACGACCACCCTTGACAACCTTGGAGACGCGATTGATATAGACGACGCGTTCCTGAAGTTCGGGAACGCCTGCCTGGTTTTCTTGCTTACGAGCCATAGACCTTAAACCCTCTCTTAGAACTTCAGGCCTGCTTCGCGGGCACCATCAGCAACTGCCTTGATGCGACCGTGATACAGATTGCCACCGCGGTCAAATACAACCTCGGTAACACCGTTTTCCTGTGCTTTCTTACCGATGATCAGACCGAGAGCTGCGGCGCCTTCTACGGTAGCACCGCTCTTCTCGGTTGCCTTGAACTCGGGACCGAGGGTGGAAACACCACAGATGGTCTTACCGGCAACGTCGTCGATAACCTGAGCATACATGTTCGAGTTAGAACGCGTAATGCACAAACGCGGACGGGCAGCCGTACCAGAGATCTTGCCACGAACACGAGTGTGACGACGGCGCAGCCCAGCCTGTTTCTTTTGAAGCTTCTTCATAAGTAGATTCCCTTCAATACTTCGCTACTGAGCTACTACTCAGACTTTGCAGCCTTGCCGAGCTTACGACGGACATACTCGCCTTCATAACGAACACCCTTGCCCTTGTAAGGCTCAGGCTTACGCCATGCGCGGATGTCGGCAGCAACCTGGCCGACCTGTTCCTTGCTGATGCCCTTTACGATAATCTCGGTCTGGCTAGGAACTTCGAAGGTAATGTTCTGAGGAGCCTTAACGATAACCGGATGAGAGTAACCGAGCTGAATCTCCAGATCGGAACCCTTGAGCGCAGCACGATAGCCAACGCCTACGAGCTCGAGCTTCTTGGAGTAACCATCATGAACGCCCTCTACCATGTTGTGGATAAGGGTACGCGTAAGGCCATGAAGGCTCTTTGCCTGACGAGAATCGTCGGGACGCTCTACAATAACTTCTTCGCCTTCAACCTTGATGGACATCATGGGGTTGAATTCACGAGTAAGTTCGCCCTTGCTGCCCTTTACGGTAACAACATGGCCGTCAATCTTAACCTCAACGCCAGAAGGAATAGCAACAGGGATCTTACCAATACGAGACATTTGTGCTCCTTCCTTCCTACCAGATGTACGCCATGACTTCGCCGCCGACGCCTTCCTTGCGTGCGTCGCGGTCGGTCATAACGCCCTTGCTCGTCGAAATAACAGCAGTACCAAGACCACCGAGAACGCGAGGAAGCTCGTCCTTGCCAGCATAAATACGCAGACCAGGCTTGGAAATGCGCTTGATGCCGCGAATGGTGCGAGCCTTCTTCTCACCGTACTTGAGGGTGATGGTCAGAACGTCGCGGGGCTGAGCCGGCTCGATTTCGAAGCCGTTGATGTAGCCCTCTTCCTGCATGATGCGGGCGATTTCGACAAGCTTCTTGCTGGACGGCATGGAAACCGTCTGCTTGCCAGCAGAGTTTGCGTTACGCACACGCGTAAGCATATCTGCAATAGGATCGTTCATGCTCATTGTTGTGTTTCTCCTTTGTTCATGATGAGCCGAAAAGCCGGTTCGCATGCACCCATGATGTATGCGCCTTGACTAACGGCACTCAACAACGTGACTGGGTTGATAAGGTTCCTACCAGGAAGCCTTGGTCACGCCGGGCAGTTCGCCTTTGTTAGCGAGCTCACGAAGGCAGACGCGGCACAGACCGAACTTGCGGTAGTACGCACGGGGGCGACCACAGCGAGCACAGCGGTTGTGCTGACGCGTCGAGAACTTCGGCTCTCGCTTGGACTTGGCGATCATCGATTTCTTAGCCATTCAAAATCCTTCTTTCCTATAACCAATTCTCGAAACGAGAAGTTAGTTTTCCTTTTTGAACGGGAAGCCCATGGCATCCATAAGTGCCTTGGCGCCTTCATTGTTTTCAGCCGTGGTTACGAACGTGATGTCCATACCACGAGTGCGATCGATCTTGTCGTACTCGATCTCGGGGAAGATAAGCTGCTCGGTGAGGCCCATGGTGTAGTTGCCTCGACCGTCGAAGCTGTTGGGGTTGCAACCACGGAAGTCACGAACGCGAGGAAGCGCAGTGGACATCAAGCGGTCGAAGAACTCCCACATGCGGTCGCCACGAAGGGTAACCTTGCAACCGATTGCCTGACCCTCACGCAGATGGAAGCCTGCGATGGACTTCTTAGCGCGAGTAACCATAGGCTGCTGACCAGTGATGGTACGCAGGTCAGCGATAGCGCCGTCAAGAAGCTTCTTGTCGCCAGCGGCACGACCTACACCCATGTTGATAACGATCTTCTCAAGGCGAGGGATCTGATTAACATTGGCGAGACCGAGCTCCTTGAAAAGCTGGTCGCGTACTTCGTTTACATACTTTTCCTTCAGACGAGGAGTAGCCATTGTCCTAAAAAACCTTTCTCGATGAATTAAACGCAAGATTTCCGACCTTGCGTCCCCCGCATTACGCGGGGGTCATAAAAGCACGGCTAAATATTTTAGTCGATATCTGCGCCACAATGCTTGCAAACGCGAACTTTTTTACCATCTTCACGTTTGATGTTGACGCGAGTTGCCTCCTTGCAGGAGGGGCAGATCAGCATAACGTTCGAGACATGGATGGGAGCCTCAACGGTAGCAATGCCGCCTTCAGGGTTTGCCTGAGTCGGGCGCATTGCCTTCTTCATCATGTTGACCTTTTCAACGGTGACGCGCTGGGCCGAGGGGTTGGAAGCGATTACGATGCCTTCAGCACCCTTATCCTTACCAGCGAGAACCTTGACCTTGTCACCCTTTTTGATGTTCATCTTTGCCATGGATGTTCCTCCTACAGCGTTTCCGGTGCCAGGGACACGATCTTCATGTACTTCTTGTCACGAAGTTCGCGTGCAACAGGACCGAAGATACGCGTACCGCGGGGAGCGCCGTTGTTGTCGATCAGAACACAAGCATTCTGGTCGAACTTGATGTAGCTGCCGTCAGTACGACGAACTTCCTTCTTAACGCGCACCACGACACAGCGGACGACTTCGCCCTTCTTAACGTTGCCGTTGGGCATTGCTTCCTTAACGCTGCAAACGATGACATCGCCGAGGCCCGCGTAACGGCGCTTGGAGCCGCCCAGGACCTTGATGCACTGCACCTTGCGAGCGCCGGAGTTGTC
>URJE01000015.1 GCA_900547965.1 uncultured Eggerthella sp.
ACCAACCTTACCACAAGGGCAATGACGAACGGGGCGAAAGCCGATGGGAAGATCGACGCAGACACCGTGTTCATCGAGCCTACTTCGGGCAACACCGGTATTGGCCTTGCTGCCATTGCTGCCGCTCGCGGCAACCGCATTATCATCACCATGCCTGAAACGATGAGCGTTGAGCGCCGCAACCTTATGAAGGCATACGGTGCCGAACTGGTTCTCACCGATGGCGCTAAGGGCATGAAGGGCGCAATCGCTCGCGCTGCCGAGCTTGCTGAGGAGATTCCGAATTCCTTCATTCCCAGCCAGTTCACCAATCCCGCCAACCCCGCTGTTCACGAGGCAACCACCGGTCCTGAAATTTGGGAGGCAACCGAAGGCAAAGTGGACATCCTGGTTGCTGGCGTGGGTACCGGCGGAACGGTTTCCGGCACGGGCGCTTATCTGAAGAAGCAGAACCCCGAGGTCAAGGTTGTTGCCGTAGAACCTGCCGGATCTCCGGTTCTTTCGGAAGGCCATCCGGGCGCTCACAAGATTCAGGGTATCGGTGCAGGATTCGTTCCTGATACACTGAACACCGATATCTATGATGAAGTTATCACCATCGCCGACGAAGAGGCTTTCGAGGCCGGCCGCGAGCTTGCTGCAAAGGATGGCTTGCTGGTGGGTATTTCCTCAGGCGCTGCCGTTGCTGCAGCGACTAAGCTCGCTCAGCGCCCCGAAAACGCTGGCAAAGTCATCGTCGCTATCCTCCCCGATACGGGTGAGCGTTATCTCTCTACGGCGATGTTCAACTTTGAGTAAGATCCGAGCAGGCGTTTTGACGTACTGCTCTGGCAAGTGAGGCATGAATGTCCTACGAGCAAGAGAACAAGCAGGCACTGGTCGCTTACTTCACAGAGGGCGCGAAGGGGGACAAACCCCTTGGCGCCCTCGGCGTTGAAGTGGAGCACTTTGTGGTTACCGCCGAAGGCGAGTACTCCGTATCGTATGCAGGAAGAAGCGAAGGGGAATTCGGCGTTCGCGATGTGCTGGCGCATTTGGCCGATGCCTATCCTCAACATACCTATGGCCTTGAAGGCGACCTTATTGGGCTCGCTAGCGATGAGGCCTCCATTACGCTTGAGCCTGCTGCTCAGCTTGAAATCAGCATCGCACCGTATTCGTCTATCAGCCGGATCCTTCGTGTGTACAACGAGTTTCGAGCGAAGGTCGATCCATTCTTGGCCGAACACGGGTGCAAGCTGGTTACCAGCGGCTATCATCCTACGGCGCGCGCACTCGACCTTACGCTGATTCCGAAGCAGCGTTATCGCTTCATGAACGACTATTTCAAGGAAATCGGCACTCGCGGTGAACGCATGATGCGCGCTTCTGCTTCTACGCAGGTTTCGGTGGATTATCAAGATGAGGCTGATGCCATTCGAAAAATGCGCATTGCCCAGGCGTTGGCGCCCATCTTCGCAAGCGTGGCCGACAACACGGCGGTGTTCGAGGCGGAGCCTGCGCCCCGGCTGGCGCGATTTGCCCTGTGGCGCAACGTGGACAACGATCGATGCGGTTCGGTGCCTGGCCTTTTCAACGAGGGTTATAGCTTTGCGGACTACGCCGAGTGGATTCTTCGCACGTGCCCCATTTTCGTTACGCGCTCTTCCGCTGATGATCCCGCGGGCTCCAATCTGCGCGCGGTGTATGGCCAGTCTGCCTATGAGGCATATGGCGAGGCTCCCATGACCCGTGCCGATATTGAGCATGTGCTCTCGATGTTTTGGCCCGACGTTCGCTTGAAGAACTTTGTGGAAATCCGCCCAGCCGATTCGCTGCCTGCGCCACTGATGGCGGGATATGCGGCGCTTGTGAAAGGCGTCTTCTATTCCCGGCGTTCTCTTCAGGCAATCGAGGAGGCGTTCGGAGTGGTAGAAGGCGTGTGGCCTTTGACCGACGACAGCGCCAACCAAGCCCTTAAGTCTATTCAAAGGGATGGTGCCGAAGCGGTCGTCTGCGGCAAAACGCTTGCTGAATGGCAAGAGCTTATCTTCGAAATCGCAGATGGGGCGCTTGACAAAGAGGATGCCGCCCATTTGCGTGACCTGGTGGCATTTGCTCGCGGCAGGCGATAGCTCGCATCTCGGCATTTTGGCCGTGCTATTATAGTCTTATTCCTATATGATTACAGGTTGTTTTGTGCATTGCCCGTTGCATCGGGCCAATGTGCCGATGATGTTCACCATTCCGTCAGGAGGCACCAATGAAGATATCTACCAAAGGGCTCTATGCAGTGCGCTTCATGGTGTTTTTGGCAGGGCATGGCGGCACGGAGCCGGTGCCGCTGAAGGAAATCGCTGAGGCTACCAGCATTTCGCGTAAATACCTGGAGCAAATTGCTTCGAGCTTGGCGGCAGCGCAGCTGGTTCGCAGTGCCCGCGGTGCTTCGGGTGGCTATCGCCTTGCGCGCAGTGCCACGAACATCACTATGCTCGATGTGCTCACCGTAACGGAAGGCTCGCTTGCGCCTGTCGATTATCTCGATGAGCTTTCCGGGGAAGCGTCTCCTGGCGAATCGTGCTACGAGATCTTCGTTTGGAAGGGTCTGCACGATTTGGTGAAAGATTATCTGGGCGGTATTTCTTTGCAGGATGTGGTGGATCGTTCCTCCCAGCTTGCGATAGACAGCTATACCATCTAGCAATAAAGCGGCTGGCTTGTATGTGCTGGCCTGCAGAAAGGGAACGTCATGACGGTAGCGAATGGAAGTGCTAGCAAGATGAAGCGCTTGCCTGTTATCGGCATCGTTCCTTCCCAGAACACCACCGAAAAGATGGTGAGCTTCCCCGAGCGCTACGCCGACGCTATCATCAAAGCTGGTGGCGCCCCCTTGTTGCTGCCGCTTTCTGGCAACCCCCATATATACGAAACGCTATTTCCTTTGATAGATGGTTTTGTCCTTACCGGCGGCAACGATATCGACCCGGCTCGCTATGGCGCTATTCGCGATAGCGGCAAGATCGATGAGCATACACCCGAGCGTGAAGAACTTGAATATTTGATCTTGAGCTATGCGTATCGCTTTGATTTGCCGCTGATGGGTATTTGCCGAGGCATGCAGATGATAAACGTGTGTTTGGGCGGTACCTTGTTCCGTGATTTAGGGGATCAGTTTCCCGGTATGGTGAGGAAAGGCATCAACGACGACAAGGATGGTCTGCCCCAGCTTGCGCATTGGCAGCCAAAGCCTTACAGCGAACCCACTCATCCAGTGATCATTCTGCCCAATTCCAAATTAGGCAAGTTGTTGGGCGTACGGGACATCATGGTAAATTCTATGCATCATCAGGGGGTTTGCGATCTTTCCACGCGTGTTGATGCGGTAGCATATGCGCCCGACGGCCTGGTTGAGGCCATAGAGGTGCGCGACAAGAGCTTCATGATCGGAGTGCAGTGGCACCCTGAGTTTTTCACGGGGCGCCATCGCATGGAGTGCGTGTTCGATGCGCTTATCGAGGCGGCGGCGCATTGCCATACTCATTGCGGTGAACGTGGAAGCGTTGTTATTACGCGCAGTGAGCCCGTGGGCATCCAAGCGCAATGGCCCGAAATCACATTTGCCGATTGCATCTGACTTATCTGCGGCATTAAGTCCTCCGCTTCTGCGCAAGCAGCCTATCTTGCCATATGCGAATACAGGCGTACGCGCTGCTCGAATTCCTGGAGCGAGATTCCTTGGGCATTGCTGATGCGGATGGCGAGGTAGCGGGCATTGTCTTTGATGGCGTAGATCATTTCCTCCGGGAAAGAAGAGCCGTCGAGCTTTCCCTCGCGATAGAGATAATCGATAACGCCGATCAGACCGCTGATGGAATACTCGATGATGATGCGCGCATTAGAGGTGAGCTCCTCTCCCTCGTTGCAGAGGATGGTTTGCCACATGTTGGCTATGATGGCGCGGATATTCAGCGCTACGCATTCTTGGCCACAGCGTTTCATCACAAGGCCGCAGCGCTGCGTGCGTTGGGGCAGCAGCACCTCGGTGAGCGCCTTGCTGTCGTTGCTGAGCATATAGAAGATGCCAAGTGGAAGGCCTTTGCTGTTGAGCAGCTCTTCTTCGATAACGGTGAACAGCAGCGCATCGAGCGATTCGTAATGGTAGTAAAACGTGCCGCGGTTGCAATGTGCCTTTTGGGTGACCATATTCACCGTGATGTGCTTCAGGTCGTTTTCTTCAAGCAATTCCCAGAATGCATTTTTGATGCGTTCTACTGCAGCGGGCTCCTGTTGATCTTTGCGGGGTCGTGCCATGATGGGTTCCTTCGTTGTGGGGCAATACGGGTTATGGCTCGTCCGCTAGGACGTGCGAGGTTTGCGTGCGTTCATGATGAGCATTTGCAGTCGGTTTTCGATATTGGCGAAGCTGACGTCAGGGTCGAAGTCGAGGGGCAGAATCTGCGCGTCAGGATATAGCTCTTTCAGGCGCTTTGATATGCCGCGGCCAACTACGTGATTGGGTAGGCATCCAAAGGGCTGCAGGATAACGAACGCGCGGCACCCTTGCTTTGCATGGTGCAAGATCTCTGCAGGAATCAGCACGCCTTCACCGGCATCGAAGGTGTGATGGATGATGGGATCGCTTGCCTGTACCAATTCGGGCATGCGGCATGGCGGCGTGTACAGCGGGTGTGCTTTGGCAATTCTGTCGGTAACGTCGTGGGCCAACTTGAAGAAGGCATCGGATATCGAATTGTTCAGCTTGATGGGAAGCGGGCGATGTACCTTGTATTCGCGTTGCTGAGATCGCTGGTAGAAATACGTTTTGCGAATAACGTCGGTCATACGCGCTTCGATGATTTCCAGCCCGTTGCTTTCCAAGTACCGTTCCATATCGTGGTTTGCACCTGGATGGAAATTCAGCAGGTACTCGCCCACGATCAGCACGGTGGGGCGCGGTTTACTTCGGTCGTACTGCACGGAAAGCATCAAGGCTATAGCTTTCTTGAAGCCCTTCTTCATGCCCCCGATGCCGTTTTGGCGCAAGCCGCTTATAACGGCATCGATAGATTTGTCGAATGCAGCATCGGCGCTGCCCTGTTCCAGCTCGTAGGGGCGTATTTTGCGCAGCAGCTCTTCCAGCGCATCGATCATGGGCAAGCCGAATGCAATTTGCATAGCGGTTTTTAGGCTCATCTTAAAGCCAGGATGAACGTTGTGGGCGTCTTCGGCATCGTTGGTGATGATGGGAACTTGAGGATAGCCGGCATCATCGAGCGCTTTACGCAGAAGCGCAGCGTAGTGGGTAAGGCGGCAGTCGCCGATGTACTTGCCAGTGGCGATAGCAACCTTGTCGGGGTCATATTCTCCCGATTCAAGTGCTGCCAGCGCTTCGCCGATCACGATTTGGGCAGGGAAGCAGATGTCGTTATGAACGTAGCGTTTTCCCAGGTAAATTGCGCGTTCTCGGCCAATAGGAAGAGAAACGGTGGTCAGGCCCTGATTGGCAAACGCCGCCGCCATAAGTTGGCTGAAAGCGTGCGAGGTATTGGGGACCAATACCGTTTTGGTGGCGGCGTCCTCCTTTGTGAATTTTTGCGGATAGGGATCCGCGAGTTTTTCTCCGGTGGCGCGAGCTAGGGCCTCGTCGATTTTGCGTTCGAATGCGGCTGTGCAGGCTGCGCATTGAGAGGATTCGCATGTTTGTGCGCTGCCACAGCAAGGGGCATCCAAGTTTCTCTGTTGATCTGCATCGATAGCATGGGCTGTCTGCGAAGATGCTGCCGCTTTTTCTTTTTCGCGACGTTCGTTGACCGTTTCGATAAACGAACGAACGCGGATGCCTAAGGGTCCGCGGATGTCGCTTTCATCCACCTTGAGCACCAGCGGTGTTTTGTCGCTGATCTCTTTCATCAGACGGATGATCTCATCGGATAGATACGCATCGTGGCCGCAACCGAAGCTTACTATCTGCACATATTCCATGTTGGGGCTTTGCGCTGCCAGGGTTGCCGTTGAAAGCATGCGGGCATGGAAGTTGTTTGCGATATCGATCAGGCTGTTTTGAAGTGGTACTTGCGTGGCGCCTGGAACGGAATCGGCGGTGATGACGGGAATGCCGTGCTCGGTAAACAGCGTTGGCAGCTCGTGGTTGACCAAGTCGTCGTTATGGTAGGGGCGTCCTGCCAGCACCACAGCGTAGGTGCCTTCGTTGCGGGCCTGGGCCAGTACTTCGGCCCCGCGTTGCTGAAGGGCAGCGCTGAACGAAGCCTGCGCGTTGCGCGCCTGATCGAGGGCGGCTAATGTTGCTTTCTCAGGGATTTGGAAGGTTTCCTTGAAATACTTCATCAGCTGGGCGGCGCAGTCTTCTTCCGTGAACCAATGGAACATCGGGTTATCGAAGGGGATATCCCAACGACGGCTGGGGTTGTCAGAGTTTTGCACCACCAGGGCGTATCCCTTGACCACAGCGCACATTGACTGGCTGTCCTTTGAGGTGTTTTCCGAGGGTACCGTGGTAACGATTGGCATGAAAATGCGGTCGACACCCTGTTTGTGCAGGTTGCGAAGATGACCATGAACCAGTTTCGCGGGGAAGCATACGGTGTCGGATGTAACGGCGGAAAGACCGTTTTCGTAGATGGCGCGTGTTGATTTGTGGGAGAGCTTTACGGCGAAGCCCAGCGCTTGCAGCAGCGTTTTCCAAAACGGCATGCTGTCCCAGAAGAACAGTACGCGCGGAATGCCCAAGGTTATTCCTTGGGAAGGCATAACGGGAGTACAGGGCCAATCTTTGAACAGCAATTGCTCTCGTTCGTTGTACAGATTCGGCACGCTTTCCATGGTGCGGTTTGCTTCGCGCACCTGCTCGCGCACCTTTGTGTCGGAAAGTTCGCCTACGATTTCACCCTTAGTGCAGCGATTGCCAGTAATCCATGAAGTGCCATTGGAAAACGTGATGCGTGTGCGGTTGCAGCGGTTTGAACAGAACGGACAGATCAGATTCGTTTCTTGCGAATAGCTAAAAGATTCCAAGGCATCCCAGCCGATAAAGGTAGAGGCGCGGTTTGCCTGCTCTCTTTCTCGGGCGATAAGCGCTACGCCGATAGCCCCCATAAGGCCAGGATAGGGCGCTCGAGTAACCTCTTGGCCAACGTATTGTTCGAATGCGCGCAGTACTGCGTTGTTCAGGAACGTGCCACCTTGGACCACAATGTGGTCGCCGAGCTTTTCCAGGTTGGAAACACGAATCACCTTGGTGAATACGTTTTCGATGATAGAGCGGCAAAGGCCTGCCATGATGTCGTTCGGGTTCTTGCCATTCTTCTGTTCGGTTACGATGCTGCTGTTCATGAACACCGTGCAGCGGCTTCCCAGGTCGGCGGGCGCTTCGATTCGAAAGCAGCGCTGGCAATGCTTTTGGTGGGGATGTTCAACGTGGATGCGAAGCTTTCGAGGAACGATCCGCAGCCGCTTGAGCAGGCTTCGTTTACTACGACATTGGTGATAATGCCGTTGTCGATCCAGATCGCCTTCATGTCTTGGCCGCCAATGTCCAGGATGAATGACGCGTTGGGGTCGAATTGCTGAACAGCGCGCGAGTGGGCAACCGTTTCAACGGTGTGGCAATCAGCGCCCAGGGCGTTGGCAAACAGCATTTCGCCGTATCCGGTGGTGCCGCATCCTGCTACTTCGAGTTCGCAGCCGGCATCTTGGTACCGTTTGTGCAAGGCGCGCAGTGCTTCCACGGCGACATCGATAGGTTCGCCTTCGTTGGAGGCATAAAACGAATCGACAAGTTCGCCTTCTTCGTTGAGCAGGGCGAACTTAGTGGTGGTGGATCCGCAGTCCACGCCAAGGTATACGCGGAGAGTTTCGGGAAGGTTCCCCTGTTCAAGTGCGGTTTTTGTTTGGGGCAGCTGATGGCGTTCGGTGAAGATGGCACGCTCTGCGTCGGTTTCGAAGAAGGGCTTGCCGGCATAAGCGCTTTGCGATGCGGCGCTTCCCGCCGCATCGTCTATGACCACGATGTGAGCGTCTTCCAGCGTCTTGATTGCTTGGGAAGGAACGAGGCGTGCCTGACGGTCGGCGAAGAGCTCTTCCAAGGCAAGCGCTGCGCCCACTGCAACGATGGTTTCGGGGTGATCGGGGATGATGATGTCTTCCCTGCCTAGCTCAAGGCGTTCGGCGAAAACAGCGATCAGGCGTGGGTTGAAGGTGAGCGGCCCGCCTTCGAATACGACGGGGGCTTCGATTTCCAAGCCTTGAGCCAAGCCGCCGATGGTCTGCTTGGCGATGGCGTGAAACGAAGAAAGGGCGATATCGGCCTTCGGTACTCCCTGGTTGAGCAGGGGTTGAATATCGGTCTTTGCGTATACGCCGCAACGGCCGGAAACGTTATGGACGGCTTCGCCCTGTTGGGCGAGGTCGTTGAACTGTTCGGTGGGCACTTTAAGAAGCGTGGCAATCTCATCGACGAAGGCGCCCGTGCCGCCTGCGCAGCTTCCGTTCATACGCATATCGGCAACTGACAGGCAATTTGCCTCATTGTCGAATTTGAAGAAGATCATCTTCGCATCTTGGCCGCCGAGTTCGATGGCGGTGCGCGCGGTAGGATAATTCGCGCCTACCGCGAGGGAATTTGCCACAACCTCCTGTACATAGGGCAGGTTCAGGGCTTCAGCAAAAGCCGCACCGCCCGAACCGCACAAGGCGGCGCGCATGGGAATGCCTCCGAACTGCTGATCCAATTCGACAAGCAAGCTTTTCAAGCAGTTTGCCTGCTGGGCATGATGGCGCACGTAGCGGCGCATAAGCACTTTATGAGACGTTGCGTCCATAACGGCTATCTTTGCCGTCGTGGACCCAACATCTATACCTACAAGGAGCTGCGATGATTGGTTGTTCTGCACAGGTGAAGCCACGATAGTAAAAACTTCTTTCTAACTAAAACAACCCTGTCGAACAGGGCATAGTTAGTTTATCCAACAATGTGTTTAATAAAAACAGACATTTGCACTAACTCCATTTATTTTTCGTTGTTGTGGGCACGGTTTCGCTCGGTGTGGCGGTTGAGGGGTCTGCGGAAGGCGCCGATCCGATGCATGCCAATGCTCTGATGCCCGATGGCGGAAAAGGGTTGGCGGGCGGTGTCCAAGCGTACCAATGCTTGGGTGCCCGGTAGCGGTTGGGGCCGCAGATGGTGTCGGTTGCCAAGGTTGAGCGGGACGTTTTCCTCTCTTGGGCCTTGAATGTCCCGTTTCCTTGAAACGCGTTCAAGCTGCTGAAAAGCCGATATAATAGAGGGCAGGGATCACCATCTACTTACTACCTGAAACGGAGGGGCTATCATGGCTACTGAATTCGAAAAGGGTTTCCGCGATATTTTCCTGGCGGGCGTTGGCGCTATGGCCATCACTGGCGAAAAGGCGAAGGAAGTGCTCGATACCCTTATTGAAAAGGGCGGTGTTACGGTTGAGCAGGGCAAGGACATCAACCGCGAATTGCAGCATAAGGCAACCGAAACCGTTGCCAAGGTTCGCGAGGAAAGCATTGCCGCTGCGATGAAAACTATGAGCGCCGAAGAGCGCGCCGAGTTCGCTGCAACCGTTGCTAAGCTCGCCGCGGAACCTGCCGCTGAAGAGGCAGAGGAAGCCGAAGAGGCACCTGCAGAGGAAAAGGCGGAATAACCCCGCATGCTCAGAACGTGGCAGGGCGCTCCTGCCACGTTCTTTTTGTATGGGGAAAAAACTTATATGGGGAAGAAGCTTCCAGTCTATTTGGTTGGTAGTACGTTCTAAGGTTATTTGCAAAGGCGGCAGCCTTCGCGGTTGCTTGCTTCGTCCCTATAGCGCAAAACGCGTCCACTTACTTGTTTCGATGCTGGTTGGTCCATTAGAGGAATTTCATGAACGAAAACACCTTGCTCAAACGTTTTTTCGAAAACGGTACCGAATTCGATCCCGATAAGCAGTTTGGTTTAAGCCACAAGGTGCGCACACGTCGCATCCGCGAAATTGTGCTGCTTATGCGCAAGCATCATGTCATGGATGGCCTTTCGCCCACGGAGCTGCGCGACATTCTTGTTGATTTGGGGCCAAGCTTCATCAAGATAGGCCAGATGCTTTCCCTTCGTTCGGAGATTTTGCCACAGGCGTATTGCGATGCGCTTTCCGATTTGCAGATGGATTGCGACCCTATGCCGTTCGAGGAAACGGTAGCGGTGCTTCGGGGCATTTATGGCGATAAGTTCGACTCGATATTCAAGGAAATTGACCCGAAGCCGTTGGGTAGTGCCTCTATGGCGCAGGTTCATCGTGCGGTTTTGACAAACGGTGATGAAGTTGCCGTTAAAGTGCAGCGTCCTGGCGTGCGCACCACCATGGCCCAGGATATCGATGTGATGCGTTCAGTAGCCAAGCAGGCTTCTCGCTTCATGAAAGATAATCAGATGCTCAACCTGCGCGATGTAGTGGAAGAGCTGTGGGTTACGTTCCTGGAAGAAACCGACTTCTTGAAAGAAGCGCGCAACTTGGAAGAGTTTGCGTTGCTCAACAAAGACGTGGTGTATATTTCCTGCCCGAAGCCCTACATGGAATATTGCACTGAAGAAGTTCTGGTCATGGAATACGTTAACGGCATTTCCATCCGCGATACGAAGCGTCTGCTTGAAAATGGCTACGACCTGGAAGAAATCGGCGTAAAGGTTATGGACAATTACGCCACGCAGATTATGGAGCATGGCTTCTTCCATGCCGATCCTCATCCTGGAAATATCTTGGTTAAGGACGGCAAGGTAATCTATATCGACCTAGGAATTATGGGGCGCCTATCTGCTCGTGATCGCGGGGGTTTCAGACGGATTGTAGAAGCGGTGGGGTCCAAGAACTCCGCCGAACTGAAAGATGCCCTCATCGCGTTTTCCGTAGCGCATGATATGAACGCCATCGATCATCCGCGTTTCTTGGCGGAGCTCGATAACGTTTTGGAAAGCTACGGTTCAACCGACGTTGTCGATATCGATATTGGTGCTTTGTTGGGTGACATCATGGTGCTTACGCGCCAGTGCAAGGTTACCCTTCCCGCTTCGGTTACTGCCGTTTCGCGCGGTATTATCACTATGGAAGGCTCGCTGCAGGATTGCCTTGCCAACGCCAACATCGTTGACATCATTAATGGGCACCTGCAGCGCTCAAAAGACATCAAGACGGAAATCGAGAATCAAACAAAAGATTTGCTGATCTCCCTGAACTCTGCAACCCATAGTTTAATTAAGGCCGCTGAGTACTCGGGCGACACGCTTCATATGCTTTCGCGTGGGCAGCTGAAGGTGAACATGGAAATGCTAAGTTCTCCGGAACCCTTGTACAAGGTGGGGCGCATCATGAACCGCCTTGCTATGAGCTTGGTGATTGCCGGTTTGCTGGTAAGTGGCAGCCTCATCATTGCGGTGGATATGCCGCGTTTGTTTGGGATGCCTGTCCTTTCTCTAATCGAGTATGTTTCCGCGTTTATCCTTTCAGTTTGGCTCGTGTGGGACATGTTCCGCAGAACAAGATGAGGTCGTTTTGAGCGCCCTCTTGCCGCGTGTCTTATTGGCTGATGTAGCGGGTCCGATTACCTGAATTGGTTGATGAATGGGTGTTTGGCGCTCACGGCGTCGCCGCGGGCGGCGTGCATTCGTCTTTGCGCTGGCAGATTGACATTGCCCTGTAATGTTGTCGGCAGGGTGGCTCGGGTACAATGCTGTCAATGGTTATGCCTACGAAAGGGGCTTTTGATGAATCCTGACTCTCGTGTTGTTAGGGGAGTAAGTATCGCAGCTATCGTTTTGTCTGCTTTAGGTATTTTGGGTGGTTTGGTGGTGGCCTTGTTCATGGGGATCGCTTCGGCCTCCTTGAATGATCCCACTGTGGTTAATGCTCTTATCTCGGAGTTGGAATCATCAAGCACTTCTTCGGCGTTTGATGGCTCTTCATCGTATTCGTCGTACGATTATTCTGACATGACTCAGGATGAAGCCATGGCCGTGGCTTCCGCCAGCATTTTCTTAATGGTGGGTTTGAGCTTGGGATATGTGCTGTGCAAGGTTATCTGCCTGGTTGCGGGCATCATTGCTTTGCGCAACTGCAACAACCCCGCTAAATTGGGTGGCGCCTTCGGCTGGTCTATTGCTGCTGCTATTGTGAGCTTTTTGGTCGGTGGCATGATCTCTATGGTGCTGTTCATCGTTTCGGCGGTGTTTATCAGTCGTGTTCGTAGGGCCTACACGGCTGCGCCAATGGGGGCCTACGGTTACCAGCAGTACCAGCAGTACCAGCAGGGGTTGCAGGTTCCGCAGCAGCCTACGAATCAGCAGGTGCCTTTGCAACCGCAGCAGTCGACGCAGGGTCAGTCTTCGGCCGCCCCTCAGGCTCCGGTAGTCCCACAGGCTCCGGCTGAGCCCCAGGCTCCATCGGCTCCGCAGGCTCCAGCTGCGCCCCAGGCTCCGACTACGCCTCAAGCTCCAGCCGCCCCGCAGTCTTCTGCTCAAAATGATCAGGGCGAAGGCTCCAAGCAATAATAATCTCGAGCATTAAAAAAGCGTCGGCATCAAGCCGGCGCTTTTGTTTTTGTTTTTGCTTCGATTGCCTTTGGGGCTATTACTTCCAAACCTCTTCGGCGACGTTTTTGATGAGGGCGATCTTTTTCCACTGATCCTCAGGCTCGATGATATTGCCTTCCTCGGTGGATGAGAAGCCACACTGGGGGCTGATGCAGAGGTTGCGCAGCGGAACGTACTTGGCCGCCTCTTCAATGCGATGCTTCAGATCGGTTGGGTCTTCCAGGGCACCATCTTTGGAAGTAACCAAACCGAGAACCACCTTCTGATCTGCGATATGGTGCAGTGGCCCAAAATCACCTGCGCGTTCCGAGTCGTATTCGAGGAAGAAGCCGTCAACCTTCAAATTGGGGAATAGGATAGGCGCTACGGGGTCGTATCCACCGGAAGAGAACCAAGTGGAACGGAAGTTGCCGCGGCAGATGTGAATGGTGACAGCCAGATCTTCGGGCTTGTCGCGCAAGGCCTCATTGATCAAGTTAACGTAGTCGCGCTCCAGCTTATCCAGGTCGAAGCCACGTGACTCATAAGCGGCACGCTTGTTCGGGTCGCACAGCTCGCCCCAGGAAGTGTCGTCGAACTGCAAGTAGCGGCAGCCTGCATCGTAGAATGCTTGGACTGCTTTGCGGTACGCGGCGGCAATATCGGCAAACAAGAGCTCTTCGTTGTTCTCGTAACGAGCGATGGGTGTGTAATTCTCTTCGCGCACGCAGCAAATGAGGTGAAGCATGGTGGGGGAAGGAATGGTTTGCTTGACCAGCGTGCCATCTGCAACGCTGTTGGTGAAGGCGAAGTGCTTCAGGAAGGGGTGTTCGCCGAAGTCGACCTTGTCGGTAATGACGACGGTCTTCGATTTCGGCTGATGGCCCTTGAAGTGAACCGACCAATGCTCCGCCCCCGCCTCTTCGCAGCCAAGAAGCTCGGTAAGGAAGTCCAAATGCCACATAGAGCGACGGAACTCGCCGTCGGTTACTGCGTGAAGGCCAGCGGCTTTTTGCTGAGCCACCAATTCCTTGATAGCTTCGTCCTCGACGGCTTCGAGTTCGTCGTGAGAAATGGCGCCTTCAGCGAATTGGGCGCGTGCGGTCTTGAGCTTTTCGGGGCGCAGGAAGCTGCCTACGATGTCGTAATGAAACGGTGCAGCGATATCGGACATAGGGGTTTCTCCTTCAAGTTAGCTAGGTACAACTACCGTATTTACATGGGGTTTCGGGGTGGATTTGATGGCACCCTTTGCACCTCATCGATTATAGGGGTGCTGCACCCTGTGTGGTTATAGGCATTGTTTCTAGCGAGTTATAGGCGGTCGGGGACGTGGCGTGGTTCGCGGTTTGGGCGCTTTTCGGTCGCTGGCTAGGTTCGTGCCAAAAAAATGAGCCCCTTCGAGGGAAGGGGCTCGGCTTTGGGAAAGGTATGTTGATGCAACGGGGTTAGTCGAGTTTTGCGAAAGCCTGCTCGAGGTCCCAAATGATGTCTTCGGCGTTTTCGGTGCCGATGGAAAGACGAATAGTGGAAGGCGTGATGCCCTGATCGGCCAGTTCGGCTTCGGTGAGCTGGGAATGCGTGGTAGAGGCGGGGTGGATTACGAGGCTCTTAACGTCTGCCACGTTTGCCAGCAAAGAAAAGATCTGAAGGTTGTCGATGAACTTCCAAGCTGCTTCCTTGCCGCCTTCGATTTCGAACGTAAAGATGGAAGCTCCTCCGTTGGGGAAGTACTTCTGGTACAGCTCGTGGTCGGGGTGATCGGGAAGGCTGGGATGGTTCACCTTGGCAACACGGGGGTTGTTCAGGAGGTATTCCACAACCTTCTTCGTGTTTTCCACGTGGCGATCTACGCGTAGGGAAAGCGTTTCCGTGCCCTGCAGAAGGATCCATGCATTGAAGGGTGAAATGCAGGGGCCTTCGTCGCGCAGCAAGATGGCGCGAATGTAGGTTACGAAGGCGGCGGGACCTACGGCATCCGCGAAAGAAACGCCGTGATAGCTGGGGTTGGGAGCGGCGATGGGGGCATACTTGCCGCTTGCCTTCCAGTCGAAGTTGCCACCGTCGACGATTACGCCACCGAGGGAAGATCCATGCCCGCCGATGAACTTGGTTGCGGAATGAACCACGATGTTGGCGCCATGCTCAAGCGGGCGGAACAGATACGGGGTGCCGAACGTGTTGTCGACAACAACGGGCAAGCCGTGCTTCTTGGCGATTTCGGAGATTGCGTCGATGTTGGGGATGTCGGAGTTGGGGTTGCCCAGGGTTTCCAGGTAGATGGCCTTGGTGTTTTCTTTGATGGCGCCTTCTACTTCTTCCAGGTTGTGGGCATCGACGAAGGTGGTCTCAACGCCGAATTGGGAAATGGTGTGCTCCAGGAAGTTGAAGGATCCACCGTAGATGGTCTTCTGTGCCACGATGTGGTCGCCTGCCTGGGCAAGCGCCTGAATAGTAAGGGTGATGGCTGCAGCGCCAGATGCTACCGCCAGGCCTGCTACACCGCCTTCAAGAGCAGCGATGCGGTCTTCGAACACGCCCTGGGTGGAATTGGTAAGGCGGCCGTAGATGTTGCCTGCATCTGCCAGGCCGAAGCGGTCGGCTGCGTGCTGGGAATTGCGGAATACGTAGCTGGTGGTTTGGTAAATCGGCACTGCGCGGGAATCGGATGCCGGATCGGCTTCCTCCTGGCCAACGTGCAGGGCCAAGGTGTCGAACTTGAATTCGTGATTGGGGTTGTTTACGAACTGGCTCATGGCGAGTTCCTTTCTTTATGTGGAGGGGTGTGTTTCCTGTTTGCTAGCAAAACGAAGTAAACTCCCCAAAGCCCCTAGGGTCAATAGGAATTGATGAAAAAGCGCAGCTCAGGGGCATGCTTTATTCGGATAGCCTGGGTTTGGGAAAACCTATAGCGGCCTTTTGCCTGCGAAAACGCCGTTGTTTTGAGGCGTTTGTCGGGCCGATCGTGCCTCTGTGGCAAGCGCCTGGGGCGGCAATGTTGCGGTTGTTTCCCCTCTGTTCTTCGCGCTGGTTGTGCACATGTACGTTATCAATCTGGATTTGGCATCGCTTTCCAGCATTGTCGGTTAGCCTTTGCTTCGCGGGCCCGTAGGGAACTGCGGGCCTTTTCGTGCTCAAGGGTGTAAAAATGGGACGGGTACGAAATTTGTACTTCCGTAAATTTGTACCCGCCCTTTTTTAGCCCTCTTCGAAAGGTCATGCACTGTGAAGCTTCAGCAACTAATTTATGCCGTTAAGGTGGCCGAATGCGGCAGCATTACCGAAGCGGCGCGCCGTCTGTTCGTTTCGCAGCCTTCAGTTACCAGCGCCATTCACGACCTTGAGCAGGAAATGAACGTGCGCATCTTCGACCGTACCAACAAGGGTGTGGTGGTTTCCGCGGAAGGCGATACGTTTTTGGGTTATGCCCGCCAGGTGATAGAGCAGGCCGAGCTGCTGGAGGGCAAGTACAAGAACGCGAAGCAACGCATGCCGCATTTCGCCGTTTCGTGTCAGCATTACTCCTTTGCGGTGAACGCCTTCGTTGATGTGATTCGCGAATTCGATGCGGAACGCTATGACTTCACCCTGCGCGAAGAGCAGACCCATGAAATCATCGAAGACGTGGCCCGCATGAAAAGCGAGCTGGGAGTGCTGTACCTTTCTGCTCGCAACCGCGAGGTTATAAGCAAGATGCTTGTTGCCAGCGAATTGGCATTTGAGCCGCTGTTCCGTGCCGAGCCCCATGTGTTCGTATGCTCCGATCATCCCGTTGCCCAGCGCGCATCCGTAACTTTGGAAGACATGGCTAGCTACCCGTTTCTTTCCTATGAACAAGGCAGCTACAATTCCTTCTACTATTCGGAAGAGTTAACTTCTACACTCGACCGCAGCAAGAACATCCGCGTGCGCGATCGTGCAACGCTGTTCAACCTGCTTATCGGCCTGAATGGCTACACCGTGTGTTCGGGTGTGATCAGCGCGGAATTGAATGGGTCTTCCATCGTTTCGGTGCCGCTGGATATCGACGAGTATATGGAAGTTGGCGTGGTAACCCGTAAGGGCACCCAACGTTCCCCGTACGGTGCGGCATACCTGGAGGCCATCAAGCGTCACATCCCGTAAGCAGGGGCGAGAGAGGGACGAGAGGGGCAGGGGGGTCCAAGAGGGACAGGTACAGTTGGTTGACGCGTTCAGGATATCCAGGAGGGACAGGTGCGGTTGGCTGGAGGGGCATGTACTATTGGCTCATTTGGGCAAAGTTTGCCAATTCCCAGTTATCTCATCAAATGTGCCAACCGCATCTGTTCCTCCTGCGTCGGTTTGTTGGCGCTGCCTTGTCGGTTCGCCCCATTCAAAAGGGGGTCGGCCCTAATTTGATATTATGTTGTCATAGGCTGTTTCTATTGCAAGCGCAAGCATTTCGGTATTTTACAATCGCAAAGCGCCTTCGCATACTGTTCGATGTTCAATGAAGCTAACTCGAACAGAGGATGAAACCATGACCGTTTCCACAGAAAACAATGCGCCGTTCCGTTGCGATGTGGTGGGTAGCTTCCTGCGCCCCGATGTGCTGAAGCAAGCCCGCGCTGACTTCGAGGCGGGAACCATTACCGCTGCACAGCTTAAAACTGTTGAAGATGTTGCCATTCGCGATTTGGTGGCAAAGCAGAAGGCCGCAGGCCTGAAGGTGGTTACCGACGGCGAGTTCCGTCGTAGCTACTGGCACCTTGATTTCATGTGGGGCTTGCAGGGCATCGAGCGTCGCACCAGCCGTGAAGGCTATATGTTCCACGACGAGGAAACCACGGCCGATACCGCAGTGGTTGTGGGTCCCATTTCTGGTGAAAACCACCCGTTTGTGGAGCATTTCAAGTTCACGCAGGCCCTTGCGGGCGAAGGTCATAGTGCCCGCCAAACCATCCCTGCCCCCATCCAAACGTTTTCCGAGGTAACGCTCGATCGATGCGACGGCCAACAGGAAAGCTTGCGCAGTGTGTACGCAACCGATGAAGAGCTGTTCGATGCCATTGCGGCGGCATATCGCCAGGTAATCGCCGACTTGTATGCTGCAGGCTGTCGTAACATCCAGTTCGACGACTGTACTTGGGGCATTTATTGCGACACCGACTTCGTGGCCAAAACGGGTATGCAGGCAGTGGATATCCGGAAGGTAAGCGAGCTGGGCGTGGCCCTGAACAATGCTGCTATCGAGGGCAAACCCGCCGACCTGGTTATCAACACGCACGTGTGCCGCGGCAACTATCATTCCACCTACGCCTTCGAAGGCGGTTACGACCCAGTGGCTCCGTATCTGTTCGCCAACGAAAATGTGAATGCCTTCTACCTTGAATTCGACACGCCGCGCGCTGGTGGTTTCGAGCCATTGAAATACGTGGCTGAAGGCAAGAAGGTCGTTCTGGGCCTGATTACTTCCAAGCAGCCTGGCTTGGAAGACAAGGAAGCCGTTAAGGCGCGCATCGCCGAAGCGGCGAAGTACGTGCCGCTGGAAAACCTGTGTTTAAGCCCCCAGTGCGGTTTTGCCAGCTGCGAAATCGGCAATAAGCTTACCGAAGAAGAGCAGTGGGCCAAGGTTGCCTTGGTGCAGGAGATTGCCCGCGAAGTTTGGGGCGAATAGCTCTTGGCCATCGACAGAGCGTCAGCAGCAGGGCCTGCAGGTTCACCTGCGGGCCCTGCTCATGTTCGGGAGGTCCAAGAGGGGTCCAAGAGGGACGGGTGCAGTTGGCCATTTGCATGGAGCATGTCAATCCCGAAGTGCTCCGGTGAATGGCCAACTGTCCCCGTCCCTCTTGGACCTCTTTTACAGCCGGATATCCGAGGCGGGCAGTTCATCGGCTACTTCGGTGATGTTCTTCCATAGGCGTTTAGGCATGAAACCGCGCCGCAACTCGGGGTTGTATCGGTCGGGTATGGCTACGGCATCGTAGAAACGCTTCCAGGCATCGGCCATTAAGGCTTCGTCGGCGGTTTCTTCGGGCAGGGTAAGCTCGTCGCTTTTCACCAGCGTCCAAGCACCCTTCTGGGAAACGCCAGCAAGATGGTGTACCTCGTCGAAGATGATGAACGGCTGCGTGTTGAAGCGGGCAGCGAACCAGTCCATAAGGATGGGCACCACATTCGCCTTGGGGTTGCAGGCAGCGAACCACACGCCGCCCTGCATTTCGCGGAAGCGCAGGAACTGCATCATGTAATGGCGCTCATTCATCACTGATTTGTGCAGCTTTACCAGCGGTTCCACGCAAGGGTGCGCCAACTGGCCCAGTACGTTGCCCCGTTCCTGCATGGCATAACGCACGAAGGTACAGATGTTTGTGCCTTTTCCCGGTTCGTCGGAAAGGAAGGCGATGCGGATGGCGTCGAACGTGCTGCCGCCACAGGTGCGACATATGCCGGCGCGCACGCGGTTTGCTATGGCGGGGCTGGTGGGTATGCTTGCAGGTTGCTGGCCCAACCGCAGTTGCAGGTTTTCCTTCGTGGCTATTTCGCTGGGAACCAGCTTGCGTCGATACGTTTCGAAGATGGCGCACAACAGCCCTTCCAAGGTGCTGTCGTAGATGAAGGCATATCCCGGGTTCGGGGCAGGGTAGCCTGGTGCTGGCGCAGGTGCACTGTGCTGCGAGACGTTGTTGGTGCCCATCAGGCGCACCAGCCAGGAAGCTCTTCGGCGGCGGTAGGCAGGTTCAGGCGTGTTGCGAAGGGCTCGGTTTTGCCCGAGGTGCTGGATGTGCCTAATGGACTGCCAAATGCACCTGTCCCTGTTGGACCTGCTGAAACATTCGGAACGCCGAACTCGAAGATGCTTGTTTGACCAGGCGCCACCTTGGCACTGCGCCTTCCATGGGCGCCGCCGTTTATGGGTGCGGCAAGTTTTGCCCGTAGTGTTTTCGGTTCGAATTCGCCCATGCTGCCTTGGTATTTCCCGGCGCAGGTTATGAAATAGCGGGCGCGTTTGAATGCGATGCCCAGCTTGCGCAACTCTGTCTCGCGCAGGCAGGTGGCCCGTCGGGCACGGATGATGTTGCGGGCACCGCGTGGCCCGATGCCCGGTACGCGCAGCAACGTTTCCAAGTTTGCCGTGTTCACTTCCACAGGGAAGCACTCGAGATGGTTCAAGGCCCAGTTCGCCTTCGGGTCTAGCTGTGGGTCTAAAAACGGGTGCGCTTCGTCTATCAGCTCGGCGGCATCGAACTTGTAGAAGCGCATCAGCCAGTCGGCCTGGTACAGGCGATGCTCGCGGTTCAGCTGCACTCCCGATTCCGGTAGGCGTTTGTCGGTGCTTATCGGTAAATACGCGCTGAAGAATACGCGTTTCAGCGAAAGCGTGCGGTACAGGGCGCTGGCCAGGTTCAATATCTGAAAATCGGATTCGGGCGTGGCGCCTATTATCATCTGCGTTGATTGCCCGGCAGGCGCGAAGGCGCGGGTTTTGCGTACAATGGGCGCTTGCGCATAGTAGGTGGTGTTCTTGCGCATAAGGGCACGGGTGTCACGGTCTTCGGCGATGGATCCTTTTATCTGCCGCATGGGTGCGACGATATTCTGCTTCGACTTGTCGGGTGCCAATAGCGCCAGGCTTTTTCGCGAAGGAAGCTCCATGTTCACGCTTAGGCGGTCGGCCAAATGCCCTAGTTCTTCAATAAGCTCGGGTGAAGTGCCGGGTACGGCTTTGGCGTGGATGTATCCGCGGAACTTGTACTCGTTTCGCAGGATGGAAAGCGCTTCTATCATTAGTTCCGTGGTGTAATCGGGGCTTTTGATAACGCCTGAACTGAGGAAAAGCCCTTCGATGTAGTTGCGGCGGTAAAAGCCCACGGTTAAGTCTGCCAATTCGCGTGGCTTGAACAGCGCACGGCGCACCTCGTTTTCGACGCGGTTCACGCAGTAGGCGCAGTTGTAGATGCATACGTTGGTCATAAGCACTTTTAGCAACGTGATGCAACGCCCATCAGGTGTGAAGCTATGACAGATGCCCGCATCGATGGTGTTGCCCAATTCGCCTGCCTTGGCATGACGGTTTATGCCCGATGAAGTGCAGGCAACATCGTACTTGGCCGCATCGGCCAGCACTTCCAGCTTTGTTGCAATATCCATACGTACATCCGTTCGCCGCTTTCCTCCAAAAGATTACGCGAACATTTGTACGGTGTCAATGGACCTCATCGCCGAAGAGGCGTTCTGGCTTCAGATGCGAAAGAGAGCAGCCAATTATCAGTCAGTACAGCCCGTTCTTCTCTGGCTAGTTGGCTATGTGGGAGCGCCTTATAGATAATAGGCAGGGGAAGCATTTGCGTGGATCAACGGAAGGCGTGCTGTGCGGCTTAATAAGAATAGAGTAGGGGTAATCGGCGGTTGGCGGGCAGCGTTTTTGCCTGCTTTAGCCGTGATCTCTCTTTATTTGGTTGTTTTACCTGGTTGCGTCGAACAAGGGCCTATAGAAGGTTCTGATAAAGCGGGCGAAAACACTGAGGTCATGGAAGTGAACGATACCCCTCAAGACCATCTTCCCGTACTGAATTCAAAGGCTTTGTCCGAGCTGAAGGGAACCCCAGAAGGAATGAGCGGAGGCTTGATGTCTCATCAATGGGAGGTGAGTGGCCAGGTGGTTGCGTGTGACGAGGAAAGCGGCGCCGTTGCCGTATCCGTCGACAGCGACAACGATTACGCCCAGTATTTGAACAGCCCGATTCTGGTTTCCGCTGGGAACGAGGCAGGATTTGCCGTGGGAGATGGGGTCGTTATAACGTTCCTGCCTCCTGGCAGCGAAGAAACCGTTTTGCATCCAAGCAACCTGGTGAAAAGCCAGTAAAAGAAAAAGGGGAACCGCAGGTAAACTGCGATTCCCCTTTTTGGACGCATGCATGCGTGGTGCTCGCTAATCCTCTTCGGTGGGTTCGGGGAGGAAGGCGCGGGCGTTGTAGGCGGAAATGCCCACGGTTGCGGAGTTGTGCAGCAGCGAAGATGCTTGCGGCGTAATGATGCCGCCGATGCCCAACGCCAACAGCAGCGTGTTGAACCCGATGGTGACGCGATAACCCTGAGCCATGCGCTTTTCCAGGATGCAAGAAAGTTTGCGCAGCTCAACCAGCGAATGCAAATCATCGGAAACCAACGATATGTCGGCCGCTTCACGCGCAACGGCACTGCCGGAGCTCATGGCGATGCTCACATGCGCAGCTGCCAGGGCGGGCGAATCGTTCACGCCGTCGCCTACCATAACCACGCGGTGACCTTCGGCTTGCAGCTGTTCCACAATCTCGTGCTTGTGCTCGGGCAGAAGGTCGGCCTTGAACTCGGAAATGCCGGTTTTCGCGGCAATGCGGCGGGCGGAACGCTCGTTGTCGCCGGTAAGCATGATTACGCGCTTGAAGCCGGCTTCCTTCAGTTCGTCCATCACTTCGGCAACGTTTTCCTTCAGCGGGTCTTCGATGTACAGAACGCCCCACAAAACGTTGTCTACCGCCAGGAACAAAGGCGAAGTGCCACAGGCCTTCTCATGGATGGCCTCAAGCTCGGCAGGAGCAATGGGCACATGTTCGTCTTCCACCACGAAGTGCTCGGAACCGATCACGCAGCGCTTGCCGTTGATGCTGGAGGCAATGCCGTGGGCAACTACGTACTCCACTTCAGCGTGGCGCTCGCGGTGCTCCAGCCCTCGCTTCATGGCTTCGTTCACCACGGCGCGCGCAACGGGGTGGGGGAAGTGCTCCTCCAGGCAGGCAGCCAGGCGAAGCACCTCTTCAGCGGGCATTTCGTTGTAGCTGGTTACCTCGCGCACCGAAGGCGTTGCCTGGGTAAGCGTGCCCGTTTTGTCGAACACGATAACGTCGGCTTCGGCCATGTGCTTGAAGTAGCGCGAGCCCTTCACCGTGAAGCCGCGCTTGGCGCTTTCGCTTTGCGCCGCCATAACGGCGATGCTGCCGGAAAGGCGCAGCGCGCAGGAGTAATCCACCATAAGCGCGGCGGCCGTTTTGGTGAGGTTGCGCGTGGTAAGCGCCACGATGCCTGCCAGAAGGAAGTTCCACGGCACCAGTTTGTCGGCCATGGCTTCGATGTGCTTCTGGTCGGACGATTTCAGTGCCTCGGACTGCTCTACCATCGAAACGATGGAGCGCAGCTTGCTTTCCTCGGGGTTGCCGGAAACGCGGATGAATATCTCGCCTTCCTCAACCGTGGTGCCAGCATACACGGTGTCGCCCTTCTTGCGCACGATGGCCAGCGGCTCGCCAGTAAGCGAGCTCTGGTTCACGCCTGCTTCGCCGGAGATTACCTCGCCGTCGGCGGGAACCTGACAGCCCAGGCGCACCACCACCGTGTCGCCGCGCTTGATTTCGGCAATGCCCACCTGGCGCTCGATGTCGCCTTCCACTACGGTTGCGGTGCTGGGAATATCCAGAAGCGAGCGAACCAGGCTGCTTTCACTGCGGCGCTGGGTGTAATCTTCCAGGATTTCGCCCACCTTCAAAAGGAAGATGGTGCTGCCAGCGGTTGCCGGCTTGCCCTGGATGAAGCCCATGGCAATGGCCGCGCCGTCCAAAACGGGCACGTCAAGACGGCCATGGCGCAGAGAATCGAGCGCTGCTTTCCAGAACGGGATAGCAGAAATGATGGTCCATGCGGTGCGCAGCGGTGCTGGAAGGAACCAGCGGCGCATAGCGCGGAACACGATCATGTTGGCAATCTGCGTGAACAGATGACGCGGACGCGGTGCCAGCATAAGCGAGTTTTCGGGCTCCCAGGTTTTAACCTCCTTGTACGTAAGCGCTTTGAGCTTGCTTACGACGGTGGTGCGTGCCAAGGCAAGCTCGGCTTTGCCGGTTCCCTCGAAGGCTACGGAAAGCGAGCCTGCCTTTGGGTAGGCAACGCATTTGGTTACGCAGGGGAGCGTCAAAAACGTTTCCTCGAGCGCGATCGCATCATGCTCAGGGATTTTCCCCTGAAGATCGAATCGGATCCTTCCGGGGATCTCGTGTTTGATCGCGAAACGCATGGCTATTACTTGCCTTCTGCTTCCTGGGCTTCGGCGAGTTCCTTGGCAGCCTCTTCCTCAGTTTCTTCTGCACCCTTGTCGTAGCCAGCTTCAGCGAGGATGTCGTCGAGCTCCGCCTTCGCCTCGTCGACGATGGATTCAGCTTCTTCCTTGACCTTCAAGCCCTGGGCAACGGTTGCTACAGCCGCCTTGCGTACTGGTTCGCTTTTCAGTGCCTTGACACCGAGGGTTCCCAGCAAAAAGCCTGCTCCTACGAGAATTCCATGATTCATTGCGTCCTCCTTAGAACTGCTTTTGTATGGTGAAAGTTCACCACCCATAACGTTCAAAGCTTACCATTGCAAACATCGTCTGGTTAAAAAAGTTTTGCCAGTGTTAACGGAAGTGCAAGGCGACAATTCGAGGCAGATGCAACCAAGCTCATAAGGTGTATGATCCCGACTTGAAACGCGCTGTGTTGTGGGCTCGGTTAAAAGGAGAGATCCCAATGCGATAATGCGCTGTTCGCAAGGGTGGCATTCGGTCGATAAGGGGCGACTATCGCATCATCGGAGGCGAACCATCGGGCCATTCGCTGTTTGCGGGCAACGACCTTTGCGTTTTTCGATCAATGCCATTCACGAAGGGCGCATGGCTGTTGTCGATGGTCTATTTAGCAGGCGCTAAACCAATGAGTAACGGAGAACGCTCTGCGCGTCCTCTTCTCTGCTTATTTGACCTTTGTCGGCAAGATATTCAAGATACGAAAACGTCATGGCTATGCGTCGCACGCGCATGCCGAACTCCAGCTCGTCGAACGCCCCATGAGAGTGCTGCGCAGAGGCGGCAACCTCTTTCGCTGTTGCGACCTTTAGTTGAGACATGATTTCCATTCGCTTGGCCAGTGGTTTTTTGAACTTGCCAATCATGTATTCGTAGAACGCATCGATGCGAGCTGCTCCATAGAGCGGTTCGTGATGGGACATGAACACCGTTTCGAAGTCCATCGCCTTTAGGCGGGGGAATGTGCTCAGGAAGCGGTCAAGCAAGTGGTCGTTGCGCCCAAACTGAACAAGGGAGGGCGCGGCGTCTACCACGTGGTCGCCACTGAACAATATCTTTTTTCGTGCGTCGCCAAAGCACAGGTGCTCAGGTGCGTGACCGGGTGTTTCGATTGCGGAAATGGCCCAATCGCCAACCGATATGGTATCGCCATCATGAAGGATGCTGGCGTGGGGCGTGGAAGGTTGCTGCACCTGCATGATGTACAGCAGCGTGTCGCGAAATTCCTCCCAGCAGGTGTCCAGTGCTTCGGGCCATCCGATCGCGCGTGCGTAATCGCGGCAAAACTCTTCATTCACCTGGGGCAAGGCGCCATGGTATACCGTGCGTCCTTCTTGGCTCAAAAAATAAGAGAGGTTGCCTACGTGGTCGGCGTGAAAATGAGTTATAGCAACATCGGTATTGCTCCAGGGCACTTCGGCTCGTCGAAGCATGGCATCGAGGTGTTCTGTTCCAGTGAGCTGGGGGTGGCCGAGGTCGATGAACAAGCCTTGTTTGCCACGTTCAAAAAGCAGATATCGATCAATACGATCGGCAAAGTAGAAATTCTTGACATCGAATACGGCATGCAAGAGTCCGGGCACTGGTTCTTCCAGGGAAACCATTTCGTACGTCACATCGCCGAGCATATCGTCAAAACCGCTTTTGTCTGCGGTTGAGCTGCTGAATGTATCGGCTTTCGCTGTTGGCTGAATCGTGGGGCTGGGTTGCGCTGGGCTCTGTGACATGGGGGGTTCCTTTCATCATTCCTATGATACGGGCCAGGGCCCTGTTTTGCGCATGGATTGTCGTTATTCGCTCGCGAGTGGCCAATTGCTTGCCATAGCTTCGGCCGGCGCCTCAATTTATCTGCGGATTAGTGTTTCGTCTCGCTGCCGCAACAACTTTTCGCGCGATTTTGCAAGAAAATTGCGATTGCGGACGATTCGAGCTCGTAAGGTTGGGGTTTT
>URJE01000016.1 GCA_900547965.1 uncultured Eggerthella sp.
CCTCTGTCTTCCTTGGCAGAGGCCGTTTTTCGTTTGTCGGGAAAATAGGGACGGGTACCAGATCCCCGCTTTTCGTGGGGATCTGGTACCCGTCCCTATTTTCCTACCTGTGTTCCTTTTTTGTGTGCTAATGCAGCGCTATAATAGTGCGGTTACAGGCACAGGAGTGCCTAAGTTGAGTTTTGAAAGAGAGCAGCACAGAGCATATGGCAGTGAAAGCACCTGAGGGAACCTTCGATCTTCTTCCTGATGATGTGCGGTTTTGGGATCATTTCCGCCAAACCGCATTCGAGATTTTCGGTCGTTGCGGCTATCAGCCCATTGAAACCCCGCTGTTTGAACAGACGGACCTGTTCGTGCGCGGCATCGGTCAGTCCACCGATGTTGTTTCTAAAGAAATGTTCACTGTTGTTTCCGGTGGCAACATGGAAAAGCTTCTTGCCGGCGAATCGCTAAAGGCAAAGAGCCGTCTTTCCCTTCGCCCGGAGGGAACGGCTGGTACTGTTCGTGCGGTGGTGCAGCACGATATGGTTCCGCAGGGAGGTGCTCCCGCAAAGCTCATGTACGCTGGCCCGATGTTTCGAGCCGAGCGCCCTCAGAAGGGTCGTTTGCGCCAGTTCCGCCAAGTGGGCGTTGAATGCCTGGGCGCTGATGAGCCAACGGTGGATGCCGAAGCAATTATCATGCTGATGCGTTTTTATGAGGCCATCGGTATCCCCGCTTCGGAAACTCGACTGCTCTTGAACTCTATGGGCTGCGAGAAGTGCCGTCCGGCTTATCGCGAAATGGTGCGCGAGCATATCCATCAGCATTCAGACGAGCTGTGCGAAGAGTGCAATCATCGCGCCGACCTGAACCCGCTTCGCGCATTCGATTGCAAGAACGAGCACTGCCATGAGGTGATGGAGGGTGCTCCCAAGATCACCGATCACCTGTGTGACGACTGCCGTGCTCATTACGAGGCAGTCAAGAGCTATCTGGACGCTGCAGGCATTGCGTATGTCGAGGACCCTCGTCTTGTTCGTGGCTTGGATTACTACACGCGTACCGTGTTCGAGATCCAAGTGGATACGGGCATGGGCAGCCAGAACGCCATCGGCGGCGGTGGACGTTACGACAAGCTTGCTAAGGAGGTTGGCGGTCGCGATACTCCGGGCTTGGGCTTTGCATTGGGTTATGAGCGCTGTGTGTTGGCGCTGGAGGCACTTGGCGCCAAAGCATCGAGCGAAGTTGCCCCCGCTGCATTCATTGCCTGTGTCGATGATTCCACCCGTGCAACTGCATTCAACTTGGCGCAGAAACTTCGCGCTCAGGGGCTCTACATCGAAGTCGATCACCAAAAGCGCAGCCTGAAGAGTCAGTTCAAATTGGCTGACAAGCTTTCTGCCCGTAAGGTTATCGTGCTTGGCCCCGATGAGGTTGCTGAAGGTGTTGCTAAGATCCGCGATATGGAAACCCATGAAGAGCAGGCCGTGAAGCTTGAAGCTGTTGCGGAGGCTTTGGCGTAGAGGAAGAGCGTTTCGCCTGAATTTGATTCCGTACCGAGTTGCGCATGGGCGCTTCCCTGGTGAAGAGATACCGTAGTAAACAGTGGCTGCTTTGCATAGCAGCTGGTAGCGATAGGAAAGAGGAGTAAGCACTACCATGACCGATTATCTGAACGAATACTGCATGCACTCCCACACGTGTGGGCAGTTGCGCCGCAGCGACGTTGACGCAGAGGTTACCCTGACCGGTTGGGTATGGCACAACCGCGACCATGGCGGTCTTATCTTCGTAGACCTGCGTGATCGCGAGGGTTACACCCAGGTTGTTGTTGACCCCGATTGCGTAAGCGAAGAGGACTTCCATGTAGCTGAGCATCTGGGCCGCGAATACGCCCTGGAGGTTACCGGCAAGGTTCGCGCTCGCTTGGACGAAGCCGTTAACCCGAATATGGCAACTGGCGAAATCGAGGTTCTGGCAAGCTCCGTTAAGGTGCTGAACACCTCCGTTACTCCTCCGTTCTCCATCGAAGACGGTATCGAAACCGATGAAACCACTCGTATGAAGTGGCGTTATCTCGACCTTCGTCGCCCCGAGATGTATGCAAATCTGAAGCTTCGCCATGTTGTTGCCCAGGCAATGCGCTCTGCTCTTAACAAGCGCGGCTTCCTTGAGGTTGAAACGCCTATCCTGGCAAACTCCACTCCCGAAGGTGCACGTGACTACATTGTTCCTTCCCGTCCTAACCCTGGCAAGTTCTATGCATTGCCCCAGAGCCCTCAGCAGTTTAAGCAGATGCTGATGGTCGGTGGCATTGAGCGCTATTACCAGATTGCCCGCTGCTTCCGCGACGAGGATCTTCGTGCTGATCGTCAGCCTGAGTTCACCCAGGTTGATATCGAGATGTCGTTCGTTAAGGAAAACGACGTAATCGACATGATGGAAGGCGTATTCCAGGAAGTTCTGGAAGCTGCCGGGGTAGAGCATGAGTTCCCGCTGCAGCGCATGCCTTGGAAAGAGGCAATGGATCGTTTCGGTTGCGACCGTCCTGATATTCGCTTTGGCATGGAACTCGTTGAGCTTACCGAGATCGTTCGCGGTTGCGGCTTCGGCGTATTCTCCAAGGCGGTAGAAGCTGGCAACATCGTTAAGGCAATCAACTGCAAGGGCGCTGGCGACTGGAGCCGTGGCGAAATCGAGAAGCTGGGCAACATTGCTTCCGAAAATGGCGCTAAGGGCATGGCTTGGATTGCCTACACCACCGACGGCAAGGAAAAGAGCCCCATCATCAAGTTCTTGGGCGAAGAGGTTCATGCCAAGATCAAGGAAGCCATGAATGTAGAAGCGGGCGACTTGGTTCTGTTTGCGGCGGATACGTTCGACATCGCTAATGCTGTTCTCTCTGCCCTGCGTCTGCATATGGCTGATGCGCTGGACATCCCTCGTCCTGGTCATAAGCTTCTTTGGGTTGTTGACTTCCCGATGTTCAAGTTCGACGAGGAAACCAACAAGTACGCAGCGGAGCATCATCCCTTCACGATGATTCCTGAGGCTGACTGGGATAAGATCGAAACCGATCCCCTGGCTTGCGGCAGCTACAGCTATGACATTGTTATGGACGGCTTTGAGGCTGGCGGCGGTTCCATCCGTATTCATAACGCCGAACTGCAGAAGCGCGTTCTTGCTCGTTGCGGCGTAGACGAAGAGGATATGGAAGTGAAGTTTGGACACCTTATCCACGCTCTTGAGCTTGGTGCGCCTCCTCATGGTGGCATTGCTATCGGCCTTGATCGTCTGGTTATGCTCTTGGCGGGCAAGCAGTCCATCCGCGACGTTATCGCCTTCCCTAAGACGAGTTCCGCTTCCGACCCCATGACGGGTGCTCCGAATGCGGTAACCGCAAAGCAGCTGAAGGAAGTAGCTCTGCGCACCCTGTAAGTGGGAATATAGCGATAGGTCCCATTTCCCCACTTTGATTTAAGCGGGGGATGCCAAAGGTTTCCTTTTGCGCAGGGTAGGCATGTCCCTTTCAGGCTTTTGCTAATGCAGGTTAATGCCCGTTGGTTCATCACTGAATCAGCGGGCATTTTTATTGTTGGCGCATTCTTAAAAATGGTCTGTCGCTATTTGCTTGTGTGGGGTAGGATTGCCCTTGGTTCTTTGTTCGGTGGAAAGGAAATGCAATGGGGAGCAAGAAGTATTTCTTCTTCGATTACGATGGTACGTTGGCTGTGCCACGTACTCGCTCAATTCCCCGAAGCACCCTTGAAACCCTTGATGAGCTGCGCGCACAGGGGCATTTCATTGCTCTGGCTACCGGCCGATTGCAGGTGAATGCGGTCGATTACATCGATTCTGCCGGTATTACCAACATTGTTGCTGATGGGGGCTATTCGGTTACGCTGAATGGCGAGCTGAAGTGGATGGAGGGCCTTCCACTTGCTCCAGTGAAGAAATGTCTGCATATCCTAGAGGACCAGGGCATTCCTTGGGCGGTTAGCACTACCAATGAGCTTATTCGCTATTCCCCGAGGGAAGACTTTGCTGAGATAGCGGGTGATTACTATGTTCCCACCGAGTACGACCCCAATCTGCGCATTGATGATTTGAACTGCATTTATAAAGCGTATATCCCTTGTTCTACCAAGGACGAGGATATGGTGTTTGCTACGGGGGCCCTCGATGAGGTTCCCCATGTGCGTTATGACTCCGACACCATCTTCGTTGAGCCAATGGATAAGCAGCGTGGCATTAAGCACATGATGAACTTGCTTGATGCGCCCTACGAAGACGTCGTAGTATTCGGTGACGGCTTCAACGACGTTTCCATGTTTATTCCCGAATGGACTTCGATTGCCATGGGCAACGCTCGGCAGATTTTGAAAGAGCGAGCCGATTTCGTTACCACGAACTGCGATGATGATGGAATCATGAATGCCTGCAAACACTATGGATGGATTCGAGGTTAGCATGGGGCGTTTTAAAAACGCATGGCAGCATTTCTGCACCATCTCACATCATAAGGTTTTGGTTTGTCAGCATTGCTTTAAGGTCGGTTTATATCGCCAGGGCATCATGCATGATTTGTCTAAGTACTCTTTGACGGAGTTCAGGGTAGGCGTTAATTACTATCAGGGCGATAAGAGTCCTAACACAGCCGAACGTACCGATCTGGGATACTCTACGGCTTGGCTGCACCATAAGGGGCGCAATCGTCATCATTATGAGTATTGGATCGATATGAAGGGCAACCGCGATGCAACGTTAGAGGGGAAGCCCATGCCTACGCGCTATGTGGTTGAGATGTTCTGCGATCGCATGGCTGCTAGCAAGGTATACCAGGGCAGCGCTTATACCGATGCAAGCTCATTGGAGTATTTGAGACTTGAGCAGAGCGCCAAGGGTGAGCTGCTGATGCATCCCGACACAAAGGCGCTTCTAGAGCGCATGCTTACCTGGCTTGCTGAAGATGGCGAGGAAATCGCCCTTCGTCGCGTGCGCAATGAAATAGTAAAGCCGCGTCATCGCGAACCAAACACCCCAAAGTTTTAGAGGGGGACATAGGGACTGCTCCCATTTTCCCACCTAACAGGAAGAGCCTCGCTTGCGACGTATCGCGCAAGCGAGGCTCTTCCTTTGTGCACCATAACTGGGTGGGAAAATGGGGCCTGCCCCTATATCCCCACTATTCAGTGTCTTCGGGTTTTTTCTTGGGCTGGCGAACGTTTACCTTCAGGCTTGCCAGGCTTACGCGCGAATGCGCCGGAATAGATTCAGTAACGAAAGCGCCGCCTGCTATGACAGTATCTTCGCCGACGATGGTCTCTCCACCCAAGACGCTCGCGTTTGAGTAGATTGTCACGTTGTCCTCGATGGTGGGATGACGCTTCACGCCGGCAAGTTTTTGTCCCGCGCGAGTGGAAAGAGCACCGAGCGTTACACCCTGATAGATCTTCACATGGTTGCCAATGATGGTGGTTTCGCCGATGACAACACCTGTCGCATGGTCAATGAAGAAGTATTCGCCGATGGTGGCGCCTGCGTTTATGTCGACGCCGGTGCCGCTATGGGCATATTCGGTCATGATGCGGGGGATAAGCGGCACGTTCTGCGTGTACAGTTCGTGGGCGATACGATATACGAAAATGGCAAAGAACCCTGGATAGGAAAAGATAATCTCTTCTTTGCTCTGAGCGGCTGGGTCCCCATCGAAAGCAGCCTGGACATCGGTAAGCAGCACACGCTGGATTTCAGGTAGCTTTTCGAAGAAGTTCTTGCATATTTCGTCCACGCGCGCTTCGACTTCTTCTTCGCTGATATCTTCGGCGCCCTTGAACAGAAGTGCCTCTTTCAGCTGACGGCGCAGCGAGTCTTCGATTCGGATCAGAGTTTCGCCAATGAAGTATTCGGGATTGGTGCCCGTGGGAGTTTCGTCGCCGAAGTAACGAGGGAACATCACGCGGCGCAGATCTTTGATGATGTTGATGATGGCTCGCTTGTTGGGAAAGTGTTTGTCGGGGTCGGTGAAGAAGATCTCGGTGGCGCTATAGTTTTTGGCGATACCGGCAACGATTGAGTCGAGGTTTTCGTTGAACATGCGGTCCTCTTTCGGTTGATGATGCGCTTCGGCTGGGAAGCGCGTTTTTGTTTTTCCTATCGTAGCGTGAAGCGATGCACTCTCCAATACACGAACCGCTAATTCCGACCATTTTTGTAGGTTTTTGGCGCGGTGGGTGATGATATGTGGGGAAATAGTTAGATAAACTAAGTAATTTGAAAAGTGCGCTACAGTTACATCTTGCAGTTATTGGACAAAACATGCATTTATGAAGAGAACTAGCGCATTGTACGCAGCGGCGGTGCGCAAATAGCCGCGCGCTGTTTCTTGCGGCATTGAGGAGATCGATTTGATTCGCATCATCGTTGATTCTGGATCCGACCTGTTACCAGGGGTTGCCAATAGATATAGCATTCAGGTTTTGCCGCTTCTTGCCAATGTGGATGGGATCGAATATCGCGACGGGATTGATCTGGGGCGCGATGGGTTCTATGAGTTGCTCGAAGAAACAGGCGCGTTCCCGAAGACTTCTCAGGTATCGCCCCATGCGTTTGCCGAGGCATTCAAGGAAGCGCGCGTTTCGGGCGATGAGGTTATCGCAATTACCCTTTCTTCGGCGCTGAGCGGCACCTATCAAAGCGCTAAGCTTGCGCAAGCTATGGTGGGGGAAGAGGGTGTTTATGTTGTCGACTCTTTGTCCGCATCGTATGCCATCGCCATGATTGCAGAATATGCCTGCGCGCTGCGTGACGAAGGCTTGTCGGCAAAACAGATCGTTGCTGAAATTGAACGATTCAAAGGACGGGTGAAGCTCGTTGCTGTGCTTGATACGTTGGAGTATCTGCAGCGTGGCGGACGCTTGCCCAAAGCTGCCGCCCGTTTGGGCGAGGCTGCGAAGCTGAAGCCTGTTATTGTAATTACAGAAAAGGGAGAGGTGGGCCTTAGCACGGCGGTGCTTGGGCGGAAACGTGCCCTTGATACGCTATTGAAGAAAGTTGCCAAATACTCGTTCGATGATTCTTTTCCGGCCATTCCTATTTACTCTTACGGCACGAAAACGTGTGAAAAGATGGAGGGCAAGTTAGTGGATGCTGGAATCAGCTTATCCGACAGGCGTCAAATCGGGTTCGTAATCGGCTCCCATATTGGTCCGGGTGCCTATGGCATCGTCTTCGTCGAAAGTGAATAGCTAAGCTGCGCCAGCCGTTTCTCGGTTGAAAGTTTACTGTGGCTAATTCTTCGCACTACCGCTCTTTTTGACGGGTATTATAGACATCGATAAACGAGCACCCTTTCGCACTGCAAAAGGGTTGGCGAGAAGAATCGAGGCCTCCATAATGCGTTTTCTCGGCAAGGACACTACCGTATTAGCGGGACACGGGTTTGATGAAAAAGGACCGTACCTCCTGATCAACGATATTGAAAAGGAGGCTCAGCATCGCTTTAGCGTGAGAAACAAGATGTTTACTATGAAGCGGCTGCCTGAACGCTATTGCGTTGGCCGGTTTGATCTGCTTACTCATCGGAAGAGCGTATGTCCCTTGCGGGTGGAGTTGCTCCCATCGGAGAAAGACGGCATGTGTCCCGCTTGCAAGGAAGCAACAGGGTTTAACCCGTCTTTCTATTACGCTGAAGCGGTTTCGCCGCAGCAGCGTGTCTATAACGAAACACCCCATTACGTATATCTTGCATATTTCTCCAAACAGCATATAAAAGCGGGCATTTCATCGGAAACGAGAGGTACTGAGCGTTTGCTGGAGCAGGGAGCGCGAGCGGCTTGTGTTGCTGGACGTTTCTCCAATGCGTATGAAGCTCGCAATTTGGAGGCTACGCTGTGTGCTCAGCCGCAGATTTTGGAAACCATGCGTGCGTCGGTAAAAGCGCGGTTGCTTGCTGAAGAACCTTATAACCCAGCAGAAGCGTGTGAGGTGCTAGAGAGCAGGGTAAGCTCTTTGGTACAGATCGATGAGGTTATCCAAGCGGGGTTTTCACCAAAGGAAGCCGCACAGGATCTTTCGCATTATTATTTCGGCGGTCCTTCGCCTGATGTCAGTGAATTGCAGTTGCCGAATGGGCACGAAAACGAATGCGCGGGTGAATGTCTTGGGATGGTCGGCGATAAGCTGGTTATGCGGCAGGGTAATTTTGGGTATGTGGTATCCCTTAAAGACTGGGTTGCCCATGCGATTGACCTTTTAGAGGGGGAAATCGGTTTCGAATATGAATCCGCGCCACAGCAGATTTCTTTGTTCTAGTTCTGAGTGCCCGATGTTTGCGGGGGCTTTGCTTTAGGCGTCGTTCCGGTTTCGGACGGCGCTTTTTATTTTCTCAAAGACGCTTCGCCGGAAACGAGGCTTTTGGAAAGTTCAGCTAGGCGTTTGGCTGAAAGATGCTTTCCTTCTTTAACCCACTGCTGATAGAGGGCTATTGCAGTGTTGCAGCTGAACATGAGAACTAGAGAGATTTCGGCTGCGGAAAGACGGCCGAACTTCCGAGTGTTTATGCGTTGAAGCTCGGTCAGCCGGGCAATGAGTGTACCGCTGATGATATCCGAGCCGGTACCGCATACCATGCACTCGTAAACGGGATTTTGATTTCCCTCATCGCAGAGATGGAGGGTGAGTTCAGCGACAAACTGCTCATTGTTCTCGGGCAGATTGAGTCCTTCGGCTTTGCTGAGAAATGATTCGAGGAAGGCATCGAGGTATTCCTGGACAAGGTTTTCGAGTGCGGGGTAATGGCGGTAGAACGTCTTTTTGCCGATGCGGGCTTGGCGGCATAGCTCAGCAACAGTAATAGACTCTAGTGCTTGCTTGCCGGCGAGTTCTTCAAAGGATTCATGGATGGCCTCGAGGGTTTTGACGATGCGAAGATCAGTGGCGTTGGCCATTCGTTTCTCCTCTTTGTGTCCGGATGTTTTTCGGTTTCTCTGACTCATGGTACCTAATAACACTGCAGGATTGGATCTATATATTGAATAACACATAGGTATATTAAGATAACTGAGTATCGTAACTAATTAAAATACCAGGTAAACCATGTGATACTGGTGTGCATCCGATGCTGATTCAGACACAAAAAGAGGGCAGTCGTCTGACTGCCCTCAATAGAGGCGGGAGGGGTAAACCAAGATGTTCGTATGGATTAGTTCCCGGTTGCTTTTTCTAAGGCTTCAGACAAAAGAGCGTCTACGTTTGCTCCGACCACGTCTAAGCCGACAGCGCTTACGCATTCCGATTCTTTGATGCCATACAAACGGGCAAGAACGGCGATGTTCTGGTAGCCGCAGTCGGCTTCATCGGGAAGCATGCCTCCTCGAGTGGTGACATAGGTGAGCTTGTCTGCCCTGCAGAGTCCCATGGGCCCATGCTCGCTGTAGAGGTAGTTGATCCCCACTATGTCGATGTGCTCGATGTACGTTTTCAGCGAGGCTGGGTAGCTGGAAGCCCAAAAGGGGGCTGCTATAACGATGCGATCGGCATCGCGGAACTGACGGGCGAAGGTGAACACCCTGTTATCGAATTCCCCCTTCTGCTCCAATGCCTGGCGCGCATTGAGCGTTTCAGTTGTAAGCGGAGCGAGGTTTTCTTCTTCCAGAATGACCTCGGTAACCTCGAAGGGCTCTTTCCTTTGCATTGCCTCTATAACGCCTCTGGCAAGCTTCAGGGAGCGGGAGGTTTCGCGGTTTACGCAGGCGTTTACAAATAGCAGCTTCTTCATGGATCCCTCTTCTGTTTGTTCGATACGAGAAAGCCCCTTTAGCGTATCGCTAAAGGGGCTTTCGTAATGTGGTTAGTTGCGTTTAGGGGTGGATAACCATTGGCCGGTTATGCCTGTCGATAATGGCGCAGGAAGTCGTCCAGGTTGGTCATGCATTCGCTAAGCACTTCGATGCGCGGCAAGTATACTACGCGGAAATGGTCGGGCTGTTGCCAATTAAAGCCCTTGCCCGGCACCAGCAGGATCTTCTTTTCATGCAGCAAATCAAGAGCAAATTGCTCATCGTTGGTGATGTTGAATTTCTTCGCGTCGATTTTTGGGAAGATATAGAAGCCGCCCTTGGGCTTCACTGCGGTGATGCCATCAATGCTGTTAAGGGCGTTGTACACGTATTCGCGCTGTTCGTATACGCGTCCGCCGGGAACCACGTAGCTTTCTACGCTCTGATGCCCCCAAAGCGCCGTCTGGACGATGCTTTGGGCTGGAACATTGGAGCACAAGCGCATGTTCGAGAGCATGTCGATTCCCAGGATAAAGTCGCGGGCACAGTTGCGGTTACCGGAAAGAACCATCCATCCAATGCGATAGCCGGCAATCATGTGGCTCTTGGATAGGCCGCTGAAGGTGACGCAGAACAGGTCGGGGGCCATGCTGGCGATGGATACGTGCTCTTCGCCATCGAAGACCAGGCGGTCATAAATCTCATCAGAGAAGATCATGAGCTGATGCTTGCGAGCTACATCGACTATCTCTTGCAGAACTTCGCGCGGGTACAGCGCACCCGTGGGGTTGTTAGGGTTGATGATAACGATGGCCTTGGTGCGTGGTGTGATTTTGCTTTCGATGTCTTGGATGTCGGGGTACCACTCTGCCTGCTCGTCGCAAATGTAATGCACGGGATTGCCTCCGGCAAGGGTTGCGCAAGCTGTCCAAAGTGGGTAATCAGGGCTTGGGATAAGGATCTCGTCGCCATTATCGAGAAGAGCCTGCATGCACAGGTTGATAAGCTCGCTCACGCCGTTTCCCGTATAGATGCTGTCCATGTCTACGTTGGGAAGGCCTTTGATCTGAGAGTATTGCATGATGGCCTTGCGGGCGCTGAAGAGTCCCTTTGAATCGCTATACCCTTCGCAGTCGGGCAGCTGGTGGCGCATGTCTTGGACAACCTCGTCGGGGGTGCGGAAACCGAAAGGAGCAGGGTTGCCAATATTGAGCTTCAGGATGCGCATGCCCTGGCGCTCCATGCGTGCCGCTTCGTCCACGACTGGGCCTCGAACGTCGTACAAGACGTTGTTGAGCTTGGAGGATTTCTTGAACTGACGCATGGGTGCACTTCCTTCTGTGGTGGCTGGAGCGGTATCTCGTGTTTGTTCACTGCTGGATTCTGCGGTGTTGTTTTTGGCGGCTGCAGTGGCCGAAGGCTCGGGTTGGGCGGGTTTGTCCTCGTGTGTTTCGCCTTTGGCGAGCCATGTCGCAGAAACGTTCAGTGTTTGGGCTAGCGCCGCCATAACATCGGGACGAGGAATTGTTTTTCCGCTTACGTATTGGCTCACCTGGCTTTTGCCCAGTTTGAATCCAAGGGTTTCAGCGGCATGGATAAGGTCGGTTTGCTTCATGTTTTCGCTGCCCATGGCAACTTTAAGCCGTTCGGAAAACGTTTGCTGATCCACGCTGTCTCCTTTAGTTCAAGTTAGTTTTGAACTATTCTTGGTGCTTACATGAATAGTTCAATTTACTGAAGGATAGCATGCTATTAAATTGAACTGAAGGAGATATCGGTAAATTAAATTGAACTTGTGCTAGTAAAAAAGCGGACGGCAATGTGCCGCCCGCTTTGTAGAGATCGATGGCTCTGCTTTTCTGAGCGCATCAGGTTAGGTGGGAAAGTGGTACCTGTCCCTATTTTCCCACTATTCCTGCAGACCCTCGATGTAGTTGATCAGGTCGCCTACGGTTTCCAAGTCTTCAGGCTCGCCGAACTCAATGCCGCATTCGTCTTCCAAATCGCAGATGAGCTCAACCATGTCCAGTGAATCAATACCCAGGGAATCGAAGGTGGAATCTTCGGTAACCTGCTCGGGTTCGATGTCGAGGTTGTTGTTGAGAAGGGTGGTGATGGTGCTCATGATATCCATGATGAGAGTCCTTTCGTAGTGCGGTAAAACGCGAGCACATTGTACCCGATTACGGCGCATCAACCAGCGAAAGAGCGAGATCCTAACGAATTAGCATCGAGGGAATGGCAAAGTGAAAATGGCGGAGACGTGTGCGAATCGAACACACCTGAGACGTTCTGCGCGCCTCTCAGCGGCTTTGAAGGCCGTGGGGCCCACCAGGGCCCATCCGTCTCCCTATAGAAACCGTGCCCATATTACCTTTTCAGGAGCGAGAATCCAGCTTTTTGCCGCTTAATTCGGCGATCGGCAAAAAGCTGGACAGGCGACCTTTTATCTGTTCAGCGAATAGAGGGCCGCCTGTTATTTACGCTAGGCTTCTTTCATCTCCCGATCGTTTTGTGATGCGTTTTTCATCAAAGTATTCAAGAAGGGGAATGGCATACTTGCGGCTTGTGCCCATCGCGTCTTTGAGCTCGGTTGCCGTGGCGCTTCCTTTTTCCTGCAGGCATTTCACGGTTGCCTCCTGCAATTGCTGCAGCGATTCTGCGGTAAAGCAGTAGGTTTTGTTCACGCGCAATGCCCTTCCTTGTTGTTCAAGCGCCAAGAGCGCTTTGCGGCCTTGTGCGGCGTCGAGTCCTGCTTCCTTGAAAGCGTCCTCGACGGGAGGCGGGGTGGTGCCATGCGAATGCAACGCGGTGTAGAGGGAATCGGCTGCTTGCTTTTCCAAATTGCGAGCACCGGCGCCTGCCTTCGGGTGGCTGACTTCGTTTTTCTCAAGAACAAGCTTCCCCGTTGCGATAGCTTCTTCCAGCAATGCCCTGAAGCATTCGTCTGGTAGATGACGCGGATAGCGCTGTTTGAGGGTGTTGATTGCCATACCGGTAGCTGCTGGTTCGTTTGCGTGGAATGCAACCAGGATATTCTCCATGGCCATGATGTGTCGTTGAACTGTGGTGCGCTTGGCCCAGAGTTCATGGTTTGCTCCCAATGATGTGTACTCGGGCCGTTTGGCGGTTTCGGCCTCCGATTCAAGCAACTCGACAATACGTTGAGCGGGGATGTTGGCAATGCGAGAAATCTCTCTTGCGGAGATGGGGATATCGCACGAATCGATAACTGCATGGCAAATGGCAAGATTGTCGCTTTCGGTCAGGGCGGCCAAAAGCGAGCGGTCTGCATCTTTCAGATTCGTTCGGTGATGAGGGATGCTGTTAAGGACGGTTCCGCCGCCAATAACGCGAACTGGTGAAAATGATCGGACGATAAACCGGTCGTTGCGTGAAACGGGCAAGGGCACGTCAAGGCGTATTTGCGCGAACGCGGTTTGGCCAGGGGCCAGTTCTCCGAGTCCGTCCATCAAAAGAAGGCGCCCCGTTACCTCTCGGGTGCCATGGGCGACGTGCACAGTCGATCCGCTTTCTAGCGGTTTTGCCTGCGTGCTAGTTGCGGGCAGGTAGGTAAATTGGGCGTCGAAGCGGTTGCTCGCTTCCAGAGTGCCTGGTGTTACTAGGAAATCGCCAGGATCAAGGTCTTCTTTCTTAACTCCAACCAAATTCAATGCAGTGCGATTTCCGGCAAGGCTTTCCTGGACATCTGACCCATGAACCTGCACCGATCTTACGCGCGTGAGGATACCCGAAGGCACCACTTCAAGTTCCATATCGGGTTCAACGGATCCCTGCCATAGGGTTCCTGTTACAACCGTGCCAGCGCCTTTGATAGTGAATACGCGATCGATAGGAAGACGGACGGGGCCTTCTTTGGCGGTGCTTCTTAGCTCTTGCGCCTGATTTGCAAGAACGCTCTTCAGCTCGTCGAGCCCTTGGCCTGTTCGTGCAGAAACGGAAACAAGTGGAGCGTCGGCAAAGGGTGTTCCCTCTAAGCCTGCTCGTATTTCTTCGCTGACAAGCTCAATCCATTCTTCATCTACGAGATCGCATTTGGTAAGGGCAATAACGCAGTTGGTGATGCCGAGCAGCTGAAGGACAGCGGTATGCTCGCGTGTTTGGGGCATGATTCCGTCATCAGCGGCTATGCACAAAAGAGCAAGGTCGATGCCCGAAGCGCCGGCGATCATTTGCCGGACAAAGCGCTCGTGCCCCGGCACGTCTACCACGCCAAGAGACGTTCCGTCGGGAAGGGGGAGGCGGGCGAATCCCAATTCAATGGTGATTCCTCTGCGCTTTTCTTCGGCAAGGCGGTCTGGGTCGGTTCCGGTAAGCGCTTCAATCAGCGTCGATTTGCCGTGATCGATATGGCCAGCAGTGCCGACGATAAGGGGGCTTTCGCTTTTATGGTGTGCCATGGGGAACTCCAAACTAATGAGAGCGAGCAAGGAAGCCCGCGAGCGCTGCGGCGATTTCTTCGACCTCTTCGTTGCTCATGAGGGTTCGCGCGTCGAAGAGCAGTTTTTCTCGGTTGATGCGGGCAATGATGGGGGTGCGACGGTTTTGGGCAAGGTAGGCGGCGCACTCTTGTGCGCTCCAACCCGAGGGTTCGATCTCGACTGCGTAAGAAGGGACGTCGTACATAGGAAGAGAGCCGCCTCCCGCGCGCGCGATGCTCGTCACAACAGAGACTGCGCACGATCCTTCGGGGACCGAAGCGGAAACTGCTTTGCACAGCGATTCTGCCTGAGCTTCCACTGTTTCGGCAGGTGCGGTGAGCATGTGCAGGGTGGGTATGCTCTCGTGTGCCTTTTCGGGGTCGAGGTACAGGCGAAGAGTGGCTTCGAGTGCGGCAATGGTCATTTTGTCGAGACGCAAAGCACGTGCTAGCGGATTTTTCTTCAAGCGGTCTATAAGGCGTTTGCTGCCAACGATTATGCCTGCTTGCGGGCCGCCGAGCAGCTTGTCTCCCGAGAAGGAAACCAGGTCGCACCCTTCAAGCGCTTCGGTTACTGTGGGTTCCCCGTATCCCTCAAGACCTCGTAGTGGTAGGAGCATGCCAGAGCCAAGATCTTCATACACCAGAAGGTCTTCTTCGCCGGTGCTGCTTCTGCGCTCGTTTTCGCGAGCGGCGATCATTTTCAGCTCTTTTGCCTGCACCGATTCGGTAAAGCCGATAAGGCGATAGTTGGAGGTGTGGACCTTCAGCAGCATTGCGGTTTCGGGTGTGATGGCACGTTCGTAGTCGGAGGGGTGGGTTTTATTGGTAGTACCCACTTCGACCATGTGCGCATTAGAGAAGTCCATGATATCGGGGATGCGAAACGAGCCGCCTATCTCGATGAGCTCGCCGCGGGAGATAACTGCTTGACGGTTGCGGGCGAATTCGTTGAGCACCATCATCACGGCTGCGGCATTGTTGTTAACCGCAATTGCTGCCTCTGCTCCAGTCAGGGTGCATATCAGCTCTTCGCAGTGGGAATGCCTGCTGCCGCGCTGCATGGTGGAAAGGTCATATTCCAGGGTGGAATAGCCCTTTGCTGCGTTTTCGACGGCTGCCACTGCTTGTGGCGCGAGGGCGCTTCGTCCCAGATTGGTATGGAGTATCACGCCCGTTGCGTTGATTACATGTTTGAGAGAGGGTTCAGCCTGTGCTTGTAGGCGACGGAGCGTTCCGTTCGCTATTGCTTCTTCTGCGGGCGCAGTGTTGCTTTCGAGGATTATAGTGCGGGCTGCTTCTATTTCCTTACGAATGCAGTCGACCACCAGTTCGTGGGGAAAGGCTTCCATCGGGACGGACCGAGAAAGCATGGTGAGCACTTCATCTACAGCAGGAAGAGCTCTTAGGGCTTTGAGCTGGAGTTCTGTTGGCATAGCTTGCAACCTCTTCTGTGTTTGGTCGGTTCAAACCCAAGTGTGGGGAGTGTATTCAAGCGCACATTATAAGAAGCTTCGTAATTGGCGGGCTTGCTTTTCCCATTAGTGGGCAATTTGAGGCACTGAAGTGAAAAGTTGGCGTGACAATCAAGCGTCAATGGGTATAATCAGCGCGGCAAAAGCATGATGTTCAGCTGTTTTCTGCCTTTGAGCTGGGCACGATGTCTTTGCCTTCTTTGCCCGATCGGGTTTTAACTGCACTTGATTCTGCTCCAAGTGCCATCTTTTCTGCATGCCCGCCTGTGTGGTGGGTTTCCTGTTGTGTTGGGCAAACTGCGCCATTCCCCAGTTCGGCATTAGCAGTTTTGCCCTTTCCCCCTCAATGAAGGAGACTTGCGTGAACTCTGAGACTAAAGAACGAGTAATTCTCGTTGCATGCGGTGTTGTAGCCGCTGCCGTTGCGATTATGCTCGCTTCAAACGGCAATCCAGGCAATATGGCTATTTGCATCGCTTGCTTCGTTCGTGACACCGCTGGCGCCATGAAACTGCAGACCAATGAAACGGTGCAGTACTTGCGCCCCGAAATCATCGGCATCATCGTTGGTGCTTGCGTTATGGCTTTCGCGAACAAGGAATTTAAGGCTACTGCCGGTTCTTCCCCCTTTACCCGCTTTGTCCTTGGCTTTGTGATGATGATCGGCTGCCTGATCTTCTTGGGCTGTCCGCTGCGCATGGTTTTGCGTATGGCGGGCGGCGACCTTAACGCTTGGGTTGCTCTTATTGGTTTTGCTGCTGGTATCGGTGTTGGTGTTCTGTTCTTGAAGAAGGGCTTTTCGCTGGGTCGTGCTGAGGCGGTCAAGAAAGCAGAGGGCCTTATTCTTCCCATTATCGTTGTTGCCGTGTTCGTTTTGAGCATCACCACTACTGTGTTTGCCGTTTCCCAGTCGGGTCCGGGCAGCATGCATGCTCCAGTTGTTCTTTCCATCATCGGCGGGATTGCCTTTGGCGTTATTGCACAGCGCACTCGTCTTTGCTTTGCAGGTGGTCTGCGTGACACCTTCCTGGTACGCGATGGTTGGGGCTTGGTTGTGATCGGTATCCTGTTTGCCGGCGTGCTTGCTTACAACCTTGTTTCCGGCCATTTCAACCTTAGCTTCGCCGATCAGCCTATTGCCCATACCGATGCCCTTTGGAATATCTTGGGCATGTTTGTTGTGGGCTTCAGCGCTACGCTTCTGGGAGGTTGCCCCCTTCGTCAGATGGTGCTGGCTGGTTCTGGCTCCGGCGATTCGGCTGTAACGTTTATCGGTCTTTTGGTTGGAGCGGCATTTGCCCACAACTTCGGCATTGCTTCTAGCCCCAAGGGCGTAACCGAGGCTGGTCAGATTGCCACCGTAGTTTGCATCGTCGTGTTGTTCGTCATTGCCGCTGTTAACCTCAAGCGTGCGCGTTCGTAAAGGAGCTAAAAATGGTTACCGTAGACGCAAAGGGTCTGTTTTGCCCTGAGCCATTGATGATGACTCAGGATGCCTTGAAGAAGAATCCCGGCGAACAGGTGGTCGTGGAAGTTGACAGTGCAGCTCCGCGCGATAACATTCTGCGTCTTGCCCGTCGCAAGAAGCTGAATGCCACCGTTGATGAAAAAGATGGCGTGTTCACCATTACTATCGGCTAACGAATTGTAGCTTTGTATGCCCCGATCAGCGTCTTGTTTCCAAGGATAGTCTGGTCGGGGCTTTTTGGGCAGATGGGGAAGGGCAAGGATCGTGCGAATTGCAGCGCGTTTGTCGTTCTGGGTGTACCGTAGGCTGTTTTTGCCCCAGGGAAAGCGGCCCGTTGAGCTATAGTTTCAGGCATCGAGGGCAATCAGGTGTCTGTGACCGATTCTGCGCTTTGCCACCCCGACCGTTCTGATTGCCCGTCTATTTCACCCTAGGCTAAACAAAGGGTGGCGTTCGCGTGTCTGCGACGCGTTCGCGCTTCTGCACCATTGAGTGGCGGTTGCTATATGCGCCCATGTTCAGCTTTGCCCGAAGCCATGATCGCATGTTCGCTGCTCACGTTCACACCGAAAGAAAGAGCGAGGAAACTGGCAGGCCGATAGAGGCCTGGCGGTGTTTTCCCTCGCGCGAAGGGAGCAACAGATGGCAGATAATCATGAAATGTGGAAGAGCTTGGGCATGGATCTAGAAACGCACGATCAGCTCTGTGCAGTTCTTCCCACAGCATTTGGCGATGTGTATTTGAGCCAGGAAAATCGCCCGGAGGGAATGGCTTTCTACGATTTTGTCGTTTCTGACATTCACGGCATCCGACCTGCAGAACTCATCGAGCTTCAAAAGGCGGGCGGCAAGGTGTTCGGTACTTTTTGCGTGTATGTCCCCGATGAGGTGGTAATTGCATGCGGTGGGGCTGTTACCGGTTTGTGCGGCGGTTCGCAGTTCTGGGTACCTGACGGCGAAAAGGTGCTGCCCGCTGACACTTGTCCGCTGGTCAAGGCATCGCTGGGTGCGCACTTTGGCAAAACCTGCCCTTACTTCAGCGTTGCCGATATGTACGTGGGCGAAACCACCTGCGACGCTAAGAAGAAGGCCTATGAGATCCTAGGTGCTGACAAGCAAACTTACGTTATGGACATGCCCCAGATGAAGCGTGCCAAGGACATTGAGAAATGGACGGGCGAAATTGCTGAGTTTGCTCGCGAAGTTGAGCGCGTGACTGGCAATGAGCTTACCGCCGAAAAGCTCGCCGATGCCATCAAGGTCATCAATGCTAAACGCCGAGCTCTGGCGCGTGTCTTTGCGGCAACCAAGAACAAGGGCTGTATTCCTATTTCTGGTAAGGACCGACTGCTCATGACCCAGATTGCATTCTTCGACGATCCGGAGCGTTGCGCTCAGAAGGCAAACGAACTTGCCGATGAGCTTGAGCAGCGTATTGCCGACGGGGTAAGTGTGTTCCCTGAGGGAACCAAGCGTATCCTGATTACCGGTACGCCCATGGCTATTCCCAATTGGAAGCTTCATCACGTTATCGAAACCAGCGGTGCAGCCGTGGTTTGCGAAGAGATGTGTACGGGAACGCGCTACTTTGAGCACTTGGTTGACGAAACCCAAACCACCATCGAGGGTCAGTTCCAGGCAATCTCTGAGCGCTATATGAAGAACAACTGCGCCTGCTTCACGCCTAACACCGGTCGAATTGACGATATCATCCGCCTGGCGCGTGAGTACCAGGTTGATGGCGTTATCAATGCCAACTTGAAGTTCTGCACCACCTACAATGTAGAAAAGTCTTCGGTCTCTGCTGCTCTCGAGGCAGAAGGCATTCCTTGCCTTGACCTGGAAACCGACTATACCGACAACGATGCTGAACAGTTGCGTACGCGCATCCAGGCATTTGTCGAGATGCTCGGCTAGCTAAGTCCTTGCCGGGTGGGCTGTTTTGCCCACCCAGTTTTCGTTTGCTCAGAAAGGGAGATCATGCTGGGGATCGGAATAGATATCGGTTCAACTGCAACGAAGGTCGCTGCCGTGGATGAGCTGGGAGCTGTTCTTGACTTGTGGATGAACCCGACTGGCTTCAGCAGTGTCGAGGCGGCCAATGTGGCCAGGGCGCACCTCGAAGAGGTGGGCTTGCTCGCCCAAGAGCATGCTGTGGTTGCCACAGGGTACGGCCGCAATGCTGTTTCTTATGCCAGCAAGGTTGTAACCGAAATCACGTGCCACGGAAAAGGCGCTGCGTGTCTATTTGGCCCCGATGGAGCGGTGATAGACGTTGGCGGGCAAGATACGAAGGTTATTTGGCTATCCAATGGTGTGGTGAAGAAGTTCCTGATGAACGATAAATGCGCTGCGGGGACGGGGCGTTTTTTGGAGATTATGGCCGATAGGCTTGCGGTAAGTCAGCTCGAGCTGGCCGATTTGGCACGTGTCGGTAAGCCCACTACGATTTCAAGCATGTGCACGGTGTTCGCCGAGAGTGAGGTTATATCCCTTGTTGGAAGAGGGGAGCCCCGCGAAAACATCGCTCGTGGAGTAATCGATTCGGTTGTTGGTCGTGTTGCCGCCATGGCATCGGGTACGAAAGGAACATCCGTTTATCTTACCGGCGGTCTTTGCTCTAACGAATTTATCATCGAGCGTCTCTCTTCTGCCCTCGGCGCTACGGTGAAAACCTGCTCTGAAGCCCGCTATGCCGGTGCTATTGGGGCTGCTCGTATTGCGGCTGGTGTTGCGTAATGCCGGCGAAGGATGCATGTTATGTGCTTGTTCGTACGAGCACCGAGGCTTTTGATCTGTATGAGCGCATAAGGGATGCAGGTGTGCCCGCACGGGTGGCTCCTGCCCCTCATGGTATGCAGGCGTGTTGTGGCACTTCGGTGATGCTCGAGCCAGCCGATGTGGAGCGTGCGCGTGCTGTTATCGACGAGGCGCCGTATCCCATTGAACGGATTGTGCGTGTTGCGGGTGCGGTTGACCCCTCTCGCGACAAGTTCTGTTAAGGGAGTCTCGCCTTCGATGGTGCGGCGTCCTCACCGTTTCCTAGGCGGAGCTTACCGCTTTGAGCGGTTATGGTGCTGTCTTGTGGAGTAGGGTTGTTTTCATGATTATTGTTGCTTTCCATACCACGGCTGACGCATTCGGGTTTGAGGAGATTGCCAAACGCTACGGCCTCGAAGGACGCTTGGGCACTATTCCGCGGAGCATTTCAGCTGGTTGCGGTTTTGCTTGGCTTAGCGAACAGGGCTCTAAGGAAAAGCTTCAGCGGTTCATTGTCCAGCGGGGACTTGAGTACGAAGGGATTTACGAACAATGAGGATCCTGAATGTCACCGCCCAAAAACCAGATAGCACGGGCAGCGGCGTGTATTTGGCTGAAATGGTGCGTTGCGAGGTAGCTGCTGGTCACAGCGCCGCAGTTATCTGCGGCATTGCCCCCGACGATCCGTTGCCATTTCCTGATGGCGTAAGCGCGTATCCGGTTCACTTCGAAACAGATGAGGTGCCGTTTCCCGTATGCGGCATGTCGGACGAAATGCCCTATCGCGCAACGCGCTACCGCGATATGGACGATCGGATGGTTTCTTGTTTTCGAGCTGCTTTTGCAAAGAGGATCAAGCGGGCTGTAGGGGAATTTCGCCCCGATGTGGTGGTGTGCCATCACTTGTACCTGCTCACTTCTTTGGTGCAAAGCATGGTTTCCGATATTCCGGTATTTGCCATTTGCCATTCCACTGATCTTCGCCAAATGCGTTCGCATGGCCTTGAGCGCGATGCCATCATTGAAGGCATTTGTTCGCTGACGGGCGTTTTTGCTCTCCACGGTGAGCAGCGCAGCGAGATCATCGATTTGTACGGATGCGAACCGTACAACGTTCAGGTATTGGGCACTGGGTACAACTCCTCGGTGTTTAAGGCTTCTTCTCTGCAATCGCAGGAAGAAGGCGAACTTTCTCTTCTATACGTTGGCAAGATTTGGGAAAAGAAGGGCGTTGGGTGTTTGCTCGATGCCATTGACCAAGTTAAGATCCCCGAGAAAAAGTTGAGCCTTTGCTTGGTGGGCGGGCACAACGATGCTGCCGAATATCAGCGCTTCACCCAGCAGGCGGCTGCTTGCAGTGCTGCTGTTGGATTTGCGGGCCGTCTTGAAACGCATGAACTGGTGCGCGCCTATCAGAATGCTGACATCTTCGTGCTTCCGTCTTTTTTTGAGGGGCTGCCCCTGGTTGTTGTCGAGGCGCTGGCTTGTGGTTGCCGTGTTGTGGTAAGCGATCTGCCCGGCATTCGTCCGTGGCTTGAGGGACATGTCCCCGATGCGCCTGTGGTATTCGTTCGTCCGCCTCGTATGCGTACGGCTGACGACCCTTACCCTGAAGAACTGGGTCCCTTCTCCGATCGCATTGCGCGTGCCATTAAGGAGGCGGCGTATCTTGCTCCGTTCCAGGGCGACATGCATTCTTTGACATGGGAGGGCCTCACCGCTCGTTTTGTTTCTTTCGTTCGCCCATTTTGTAAGGGGTGATCTCCTTGATCTATTTCGACAATGCCGCTACTACACTCATGAAACCGCCTGGGGTTGCTGATGCCATAGTGCGTGGCATCTCGTCTTTTGGCGGCGTAGGGCGTGGTGTGCATCCGGCATCCCTCGAAGCGGGTAGGGCTGTGTTCGAGGCTCGTCGTAGCGTGGCGCGTTTGCTTGGCGCACCTTCGCCCTCGTGCGTTTCTTTTGCCCTCAATGCAACCATGGCGTTGAATATTGCCCTTCAGGGCTTGGCAACTCCCGGTTGCACGCTCGTCACCACAGCGGCTTCGCACAATTCTGTGTTGCGCCCCTTGAACCGTCTTCGTGATGAATTCGGGTGTGCGGTAAAAGTTGCCCCGATTAAGCCTGATGGCAGCCTGGACTTCGGCGAATACGAGCGCATGCTTTCGGAAGGCACTGTTCGCTATGTTGCGGCAACCCATGCGTCGAACCTTACGGGCGATGTATATGACGTTGCTCGTATGGCTCAGATTGCCCATAAGCATGGTGCCCTGTTTATTCTTGATGCCGCTCAAACCGCTGGCGCTCTTCCCCTGTCTCAGGAAGAACTCGGCGCCGATGTAGTGTGCTTTACCGGACATAAGAGCCTGTTTGGGCCGCAGGGTACGGGAGGCTTATGCGTACTACCCGACCTCGATATTGCCCCTTTGGTGGAAGGTGGGTCGGGAACCCATACGTTCGACGAGCGCCATCCGCGATTCATGCCGGAAGCACTTGAGGCGGGTACGGTAAACGCCCATGGGCTGGCCGGCTTGGCGGCAGGTGTGCGTTATATTGAGGAAACGGGTATTGATGCAATCCACGAAAAGGTATCTCATCTAACGTCTCAGTTTGAAAAGGGTGCCTGCAGTATCGCAGGCGTTTCTGTTCTGGGCGGCCATGGTGGTATTGATCGAAGTGGAGTTGTTGCCATCGATGTCGAAGGGGTAGACTCCTCTCTGCTAGGTGATGCCCTGGCGCGCGATTGGGGTATTTGCACCCGTGCCGGTGCCCACTGCGCGCCTTTGATGCACGGGGCGCTGGGTACCGAACAGCGTGGGGCGGTGCGATTCAGCTTCTCGTGCTTCAATACCGAAGAAGAGATAGCCAAGGGCATCGATGCGCTTAAAGAAAGCGTGAACGCACTCAGGTAATCAATGGCGCTGTATCTATGGTGCCTTAAAGGAAAGGAAACACGCATGAAGGAAGTTGACGCACGCGGGCTGCAGTGCCCCAAACCTTTGATGATGGCGAAGAAAGAGCTTGATGGTGGCTGTGATTCGTTGTTGGTGAAGGTCAGCAACGAAGCCGCTGTCTCGAATCTTCAGCATCTTGCGGGTCGTATGGCGCGTCCTGTCTCGGTTGAGCAGGAAGATGATTTCTGGAATGTTCGAATCGGCGGTGCCGATGGGGAAGAAGCTGGTGCGCAGAGCGCTTCTTGCGATTGTGCCGAGCTGGAGCCTTATGCCGTATTCGTTGGCAAGGATTATGTGGGCGATGGCGATGAAACCTTGGGCAGGAGCCTGATGAAAATGGCGCTGTACACCCTTTCGGAATCGGGCAATCCTCCAGCGCATTTGCTGTTCATGAACAGCGGTGTAAAACTGGTAGCCGGCGGTGAGCAGGCAATTGTAGACAGCGTAAGTTCGCTCATTGCTCAAGGCACTGAAGTTTTAGTATGTGGAACCTGTCTCGATTTTTACGGATTGAAAGAGCAGCTTGCTGCGGGTGAGGTTTCCAACATGTATGACATTTTGGGACGCATGCAAGAAGCTTCGAAGACAATCACCCTGTAGCTATGGCGGAATATCTGGTTGCTTTTGGTTCGACCCATGCGGCGCTTTCGTTCGAGGCGGCGTTCGGGCCTGAGGGCTCATTGGTTCCTGTGCCGCCCAAAGTACGTGCGGGCTGTGGGATGGGTCTGTTGTTTCGCCGCCCCGATGACGAACAGGCAGTAGAACGGGCGCGAAGCATAGCTTGCGAACTGGGCGTTGAAGACCAGATCGACGGTTTGTTCGCAAAGGAGTTGGGCGCCTATCGCTCCGTTCCTTTGGCTGAATAGAGCAGGGCTTTGTGTTCGGGTTTGGACCTTGATAGCGCGGTGAGCAATGAAGCATCTGGAGGGTTTGCCTGATAGCGATCGATCTTTGCAGCGGTTCTTGGTCCCATATCCCGTTTTCAACTCAATAGCAAAGCAGGCCGGAAGAACACTCTTCCGGCCTGCTTCTTAATGGCACCTATAACCCGCCATTCGTTCGTTGCTCTTTTTGCCGGCTCCCATTCCGTAAGGAATAGTTTTCCGACACGGGCAGCAACGGTACGGGCTTCGTTAGCGATTGCGGCGTCTTGCTGCAACGGCGCCTGCTGCTGCAGCAGCACCGGCAAAGCCCAGGGCACTAACTCCGACGCGGGCTATCCTGGCGCTTGCGCGGTGCCCTGTTCCGTTGGTAGGCGAGCAGTTGCGCTCGCGCTGAGCTTGCTGCGCAACGTGTTTCCTTTGCATGGGGAACTCCTTGGTCGTGGGTGATATATATAAAACCACCGTGTGTCAGATTGATTCGCATGCCAAGGTTCGTAGATACGAACCCCCTTGTGATCTGCGGTTTCTTGTTTCGATAGCATTACTTGTCCGATAACGGTAAAGCTCAAGGGTAAGGGATGGTTCGCATATTGCAGTGCGGCTAAAACCGATCTTTAATGCAGAAGGACCTGGAATGGTTTTTCATTCCAGGTCCAAAATGTAACTACTTGTTGAAGTTCGGTTTTCGTTAGAGGCCAGCAAGTGTTGAATAGCATCAGCTGTCGCTGAAGGTAAGATGGCCAGCGTTTCCTTCGGTTATGTACCCGATGCGTGCGGGCTTGCGACCGGAAAGCTCTTCGAAGGTTTGCTCAAATAATGCCGAATTCTCAGGGGGGATAGCGGCTAGTATGCCGCCTGATGTTTGCGGGTCGCAGATGACCCCTAGGCGGTTATCAAATTCTTCTTCCTCGACATTCCCTTGATCGATGAAGCCTTCGAGGTCGTCCATGATGGAAAACGTGCGGCCAGGACGGCAGTAGTCGCAG
>URJE01000017.1 GCA_900547965.1 uncultured Eggerthella sp.
CCGGCTGGCCGATCGGGGCGATCGGGACGGAAGGTGATCGGGGCGGAAGGTGGGTGGATGGCCCATCGGCTCGGAAGGCGATCGGGGTGGATGGCGAGCGGAGATCTTCATGTTGCCTCCCTCTATATTTGAATAATTGAGTATTCTTGCATCATTAATTTCAGAAAGGACGTTCTTGCTATGGCAAAACCCATGTACGTTTTAATCCGTGAATCCAGCAACGAATCTGGCTACACAGCACTTTCGTTTCTTACCGAAACAGCAGCATACGCAGCCATGAACTGCATGATGGAATCTGATACTGCTGCCATCGAAGCGACATATCACTTAACACCCCGTGTGGAACAGGTATCGAGCTATAAGACGCAGCTCATCTTCGATGCAATTATCGCTGTGTCAGACATGACCGTAATAATTTCGTACAGCGTTTACGAAATCGGAAAGCAAAGCTAACAAAAAATGGACGCCTTAGGGCGTCCATTTCGTGTGCTATGCAAAATGCGCGGTAATGCCGCGATGAAGAGCTACTCGATCTTGCCGTAGCGCTCTTCGGTGATTTGGTCGAGCGTCTTGCCCTGGGTCTTGGGGCACCAGATGACACCCACAACCAGGGAAATAAGAAGAACAACGCACATGATAACTGCTGCGGGGAAGAAGCCAGCAGGGTTCGTGGAGATGTCGCCCATGATGGCGCCAACGCCTACGAGCGACCAAATGCCCAAAGCGCCACGAACCAAGAAGAACATGATGCCCTGAGCGCCGCCGCGGTACTGCGTGGGGAACAGCTCGGTGCCCCACAGAGCATAGAAGCACTGGGCAGAGAAACCGGCGGAAATACCCCACAGGATTACGTATACCCAAAGAACCCAACCCATGGATTCGGTGTCACCGCTCTGGATGGCAAGGCCAAATACGGCAATAGCAATCCAGGAAAGCAGCGCCAGCAGCGCAGAGGCGCCGAACAGTACGCGATGGGAGATAACATCGCCAAAGCGGCTGAAGATTGCCAGCGAGCAGACGGCAACCAGCACCCACTGAACAACGCCCAGGAGGCTCTGGCCGGTTGCATCGATATTGCCTGCGGCAGCGTAGAGATACGGCATGAACTGGCCGTTCGTGCCTGCAGCCAGGTTCCAGGTCAGGTATACAGCAACCAAGAAGATGATGGTCTTCACGTTCACGGGGTTCTTCAGAGCGGTTGCCATCATCTTGCCGAAGGACTGCTTCTCGGTGGCAGCAGCGTTCTTTTCGGCCCAGTCGGCGGATTCCTGAAGCTGACGCTGAAGGTTCCATGCGATAAGGGCAACGATGAACAGAACCAGGAACAGCAGACGGGTTGCCAGCATGCCATCGAACGGACCGTAGGTGCCTGCGGGGAGCAGGGTGGTGCCATCGGACTCGAAGCCAGGGATGATGAAGCTCATGACCAGCGAAAGGATGAAGATGATGGCAGGGCCACAGCTCCATGCGAACTGGCTAATGCCGATGTTGGATGCGCGCTTCGTGGAGGTAGACGTTTCGGAGATATAGCTCCAGGAAGCGGGAACGCCAGCGCCTACGGAAAGGCCGGAGAGCACAACGCCCACAACAACCATGGGGAGGTTCACGGCAATCATGGCGATGAATACGCCAGCAGCGTAAACCAGCAGGTTGTACTTATAAATAGTGGTACGGCCGAACTTGTCGGTCAGGAAGCCGCCGATCAGCGCGCCAACAGCTGCGCCGAAAGCGTTTGCGCCGATAGCGCCCAGAATTGCGGTCCAGGCGGAACCGAAGTTGAATGCAGCAGCCCAAGCAGTAAGGGCAAGGCTGCTGGCTACGATGCAGCCAGAGTCAAGGAAGTTGGTTAGGGAAACCGCCATGGTTCCCTTGCGTTCTTGGGAAAGCGCCAATGCTTTACCTTTCTAGTCGAGGTGGAATGCGCAGGGCAGGTCTACGGAAACAGGCGAATTGTCCGCGTTCGTTTCCATGACGCTTGCCATGAAATCCCACCATTTCTTGCAAATATCGGTCTTGGCGGACTCGACATAGCGTTCGGGGTCGTCAAGCTCGATATATCCGAAGAGGATATTGGTTTCCTCGTCGATGAAAATGGAGTAGTTGTGCCCACCGTATTCGTGGAGCATGTCGGCCATTTCGGGCCACAATTCGTTGTGACGCTTCTCGTACTCTTCGGCAAAGCCCGGGTAGAGTTTCATCTTGAAGCCGGAAATGGTGCGTCCATCAGCAGTTTTGCGGATAGTCATCGAAGTGCCGCCTTAGTCCAGGAACTCATCGTTGACGGTGAGGCCGAAATCGATGCCGATCTGGCGCAGGCCTTCATCGGAAATAGTGTTCAGGAATTCGTCGGAGCCACCATTCATCTGGCGAGCGCGACGATATACATCAGCAGCCTTTTCGATGGTGTGCATCAGGCCGAAGGTGGTATCGAAATCGGGGCCGGAAACGAACAGGCCATGCTGGGCCCAAACAGCCGCCTCGTATTTCTTCATAAGTTCGGAGGTTGCCTTTGCGATCTCGGCGCCACCGGGAACCATCCAAGGCACAACGCCAACGCCAGACGGGAATACCACGATGCATTCGGTCATTGCCTTCCATAGGGCGCGGGTGAAGTAGCGTGCGTCAAGCGGGCATACGAACGTCATGGCAATGACATTGATGGGGTGGGCGTGGTAAATCACGCGGCATTCGTTGTTGGTGGCTTCCATGCGCACGGCATGGTTCATGAAATGCGTGGGGAATTCGGAAGTGGGCTTGCCGCCGTCGGTCAGGCCCCATACGATGCGCCAAGAATCGCCGGCGTCATTGATTTCGACGATGCCGATGTTGTGGGAAGGGTCGCTCATGACGTTGCGCATATAGCGGCCAGATCCGGTGGTAAGGAAGAACGCGCCGCGCAGGCTATCTGCCTGTACGCCCATGTTCACCCACTCGCCGGGGGTTGCGTTGAAGAAGGGGCGAGCCTGCTCAACTTCCTCTTCCTTCATGCGGTAGGTAAGGTTGCCGCCATTGCGCTCGTGCCAGCCCTGCTGCCAGCCGTCGTCGCACAGGCGGCAAAAGCCGCGCACGAAGGCCAGCTGCTCGACGGCAACGCCAGAGACTGCGCCGCGAGCTGCGGAAACGCCGCTTTTGAGCGTATCCATAGCACTGTCGATAATATCCATCATTGTCCTTTCGTTCTGAAGTTCCGAATGATCGGTTTCGGAAAAGCCGCTCGGGCAAGTGGCCTTTTCGAAGCGCATTCGACGTGTGTTTGCGGAGTTGGGACTCGGTGTTAGACGCTTCCAGCGAGGGCCTTCCGGTGTCCGACGTGCCTCGGCAATGGCTCTCTTGGCGCAGGATGCTTCCTGCCGCGGCCTCCTTGGCGCCGGATGGTCCTGGCAAGGGCTTCCGGCCTTGCCTTCTGGGCGCAGAAAGCGCCCCTCGAGAAGAGGGGCGCTGAAAAATGCGCAGGCTTACTGGCGCTTGGAGAGCACCTCGTCTTCGTAGGCCTTAACCTCGTCCCACAGCTTGTCTTCGGCAACTACGCCCTGACGCGCGCAGTACTCGTCCCAAACCGCGGTCCAGGGCATGGTCTTGAACTGCTCGGTAACGATCATCTTCTCGGAGAACTGGTAGGTGTCCTGCAGCTCCTTCAGGCGATCCCATGGCTGCAGCAGCTCGAACAGCAGGCACTTTTCCATGGCGCGCATGCCGGTAGCCCAAGCGCCGATGCGGTTGATGGAGGCATCGAAGAAGTCCATGCCGATAAGGACCTTGTCCATTCCCTCGGGGCAGCGAACAACCTCAGCGGCAATGTCCTTGATGGAGTCCTCGAACAGAACAACGTGGTCGGAGTCCCAATGCATGGAGCGGGTAACGTGCAGCGGCACATAGGGGAAGAACTGCAACAAGCTGGGCAGCTTGTCGGAAATGCTTTCCATGGGGTTGAAGTGGCCCGCATCGATGAGCACTACATGGTTGCCGCCCTTCTTGGCAGCGTAGGATACGTAGAACTCCTGGTTGCCGGTGGTGAAGCCTTCGACGCCGATGCCGAATACCTTCTGCTCGACCGCATCGATAACATGCGGGGTTTCGAAGGAATAGATTTCGTCGAGGGAGTCCTTCAGGCGTGCGCGCAGGCCATAAGCGTCGGCGGCATAGTCCTTCAAGCCGTCGGGAATCCAGAAGTTGTTCAGGACCATGTCGTCCATTTCCTCGCCGATGCGCTCTGCGATCTGGCGGCAGGCGATGCAATGACGGATCCAGAAATCACGCACGTCCTTTTCGGGGCTGGAAACGGTAAGGCCTTCCTTTACCAGTGGGTGGCTGAACAAGGTGGGGTTGAAGTCGATGCCAAAGCCATTCTTCTTTGCCCAGGTTACCCAGGGCTCGAAGTGCTTGTACTCGAGCTTGTCACGATCAACCCAGGGGTTTTCTTCGGTGAAGATAGCGTAGCTTGCGTGCAGGTTGATGCGCTTCTTGCCGGGGATAAGGCTTGCTGCCTTCTCGAAATCCGCCATGAGCTGTTCGGGGGTAGCTGCGCGGCCAGGGTAGTTGCCTGTGGTCATGATGCCACCGGAAGCGGCGTTATCGTCGCCCTGGTCGAAGCCGACAACGTCATCGCCTTGCCAGCAGTGCATGGAAATGGCCTTGTTTGCCAGGGTCTCGATCACTGCCTCGGTGTCGATGCCCTGCTTGGCATACGCTTCGCGTGCCAATTCGTACATAGTGGTCATGAATGCTCCTTATCTGTACCTAAAAGGTTGGTTGCTGTTATTCGAACCGCTTCACGTCGAATGACGTTGCGATAGCGTCGCGGACGCTTTGGAGGTCGGGGAATGCGCCATCGGCGATCATCTGCACGGCAAGGTTGCCCAAGCTCGTTCCCTCAACGGGGCCGGCGAACACGGGAATGCCGCATGCGCGGGTGGTGAGTTCGTTCAGATATGCGTCTTGGCAACCGCCTCCAACGATGTTGATGGAGGTGTAGGTGCGTCCGGTAAGCGATGCCATTTCTGCAATGGATTCCGCATAGCAGGAGGAAAGGCTTACATATACGCAGCGCATAAGCTGGCCGACGGTTTGGGGCACGTCCTGCCCGGTTTCAAAGCAGGCATGGCGAATCTCGTCGATCATGGAATCGGGCGCCAGAAAGCGGTCGTCGTTCACGTTCACATGGGCTTCGAAGCTGTCTGCCTCTTTTGCGTGGGCAATGAGGTCAGGGAAGCCCCACTCGATTGCCTCATGCGTGAAGGGGGGCAGCTCGTCTTCGTCGGTTTGCTGATGGGTGTCTTTTCCCTCTACGTAGGAAACGCCGTTCAGCTCACGGCGGATAGACTGGATCATCCACAGGCCCATGATGTTCTTCAAGAAGCGGAAACGCAGCTCAAAGCCGCCTTCGTTGGTGAAGTTCTGGAAACGGGAAGCGTCTGAGGTGATGGGGCCTTCGTTTTCAACGCCCAGCAAGCTCCAGGTGCCCGAAGAAAGGAACACCGCATCGGCATCGCGCGCGGGAACGGCCAGGTAAGCGCTGCCCGTGTCGTGCGTGGCAGGCGCGATGATGTGCGTGGGGTAGCCGATTTTCTCTTCGATTTCAGCGGTAACGGCACCCAAATCGGTGCCAGGCATAACCACGTCGCAGAACATGCCGCGCGGAATGCCGAATGCTTCCAGGATGGTTTCGTCCCACTGTTGGGTACGTGCGTTCATCAGGCACGTGGTGGAAGCATTGGTGTATTCGTTTGCCTTGGTGCCGGTTAGCAAGAAGGCCAGGTAGTCGGGGATCATCAAAAACGTTTCGGCGTTTTCGATCTGCTCGGGGTGCTCACGTTGGAGCGCCAGCAGCTGGTAGATGGTGTTGAACGGCTGGCGCTGAATGCCCGTGCGGCGATATACCTCATCAGGCGAAACGATAGCATCTGCCACGGCATACATACCACTGGTGCGCTCGTCGCGGTAGGCTACCGCATCACCGAGCATGTTGTCTTCGGCATCGAGCAGCACGAAGTCAACCGCCCAGGTGTCGATACCCACGGTTTTAGGTGCGTAGCCCGCTTCTTTGCATTTTGCCAAGCCGGCAACGGTTTCGCGGAACAGCATATCCACGTCCCAGCGGTCGTGACCGTCGGAGCGTTTCTGAATGTTATCGAAGCGATGGATCTCGGTAAGTTCGATGGTTCCCTGCGGAGTGACCTCGCCGATTACCACACGGCCGGAAGAGGCGCCGATATCGACGGCGGCATAGCAGTTGGTTTTGATTTCCATTAGTTGTCCCCCTCTGCATCAACGCCGATTTGGACGATCTGCATCACGTTGGTGGGGCGCGGTGAAGGTGCAGTTGGGTCGAAGCTTACGGCGTCGCCCGTTTGGCCGATGCGGGGAGAAGTGGTGCGGTCTCCCAAAGTGAATACGCAGATATCGCCCTTGTTTACGAAGCTCTTTTTCACAACTACGCTGCGAGCCTGCTCGAGAACGTACGAGGCGTCGCCAACGACTTTGCCCAAAAGCGGGGTAACGCCCCAGTTCAGTTGCAATGAGCGACGGTATTCTTCCGAAGTGGTTACCGCATAGATGGGCATCTTCGGACGGTAATTGGAAACGATGCGGGCCGTGCGGCCGGTCATCGTAGGGGTAACGATGCAGCAGGCGCCCACGTTTTCTGCGGCGGTTACGGCAGCCAAGCCCACAACAGCGGAAATGCTCTTCTGCTCCGCGTTGCGGTTAGGGATGGAACCTTCGTCGTAGATATGCGATTCGCTTGCCTCGGCAATGCGCGCCATGGTTTGCACCGCGGGAACTGGGTACATGCCGATGGCGGTTTCGCCGGAAAGGGTAACGGCATCGGTGCCGTCGTAGATGGCGTTTGCCACGTCGGCAACCTCTGCACGCGTTGGGCGGGGGTTGCGGATCATGGAGTCGAGCATCTGCGTGGCGGTGATAACCGGACGGTAGGCGCGGTTGCAGGCTTTGATGATCTTCTTCTGCAGGTGCGGAACCTGGTTAGAGGGGACCTCGACGCCCAGGTCGCCGCGGGCAACCATTACGGCATCGGAAATCTCAATGATTTCTTCGATGTGATCTACCGCATGCGCGTTTTCGATTTTTGCCACGATGCGAATGCTTTCACCGCCGTTTTCGGCGAGGAAAGCACGAATGGCGCGCACGTCTTCGCCACAGCTTACGAACGAGGCAGCCACGAAATCAACGCCCTGCTGAATGCCGAACAGAAGGTCCTCTTTGTCCTGCTCGGTCATAACGGGCAGGGGAACGTTGGTGCCAGGCAGGTTCAGCTGCTTGCATTCGCCGAGCATGCCGGAATTCTGAACGGTGCATTGGATATCGGACCCCAGGATACGATCGACGGCGAGTTCGATCAGGCCGTCGTCGATAAGGATGATGGTGCCAGGCTCTACATATTTATAGAGTCCCTTGAATGTTTGGTGCACGCGGCGGGAAGTGCCGGCGATGTCTTCTTCGGTGAGGAAGAAGTTGTCGCCTGCGCGGAGCAGTACAGACTCGTTACCCTCAAGCTTGCCGGTGCGGATGGAGGGCCCTTTCGTATCGAGCATGAGGGCGCAGGGTGCATCCAGTTCGCGACGGACCTTTTTCAGGCGGTCCATACGTGCTTTGTGCTCGGCGTGGGAGCCATGTGAGAAATTGCAGCGGGCAACATCCATGCCCGCCAGCACTAGATTTTTCAATGCTGACTCAGAGTCTACAGCGGGACCCAGAGTGCAGATGATCTTGGTTCGCTTCATCATGGGGATGATGCGCCTTTCGACCGTGCGGTAAACGCCCGTTCATAGGGTAAGTTCGACCGCTAAACGACAATACGTTCAGAATTGTAAACGAAAATTAAGAAGTATGCTTATGTTCATCGTTTTTTCTGAAGCTGCATACGTTGCGGCAGGCGTTGGCTGCGCTCGTCTGGGCGCCAATAGGGCCGGCTCGTGTTACGCGGAGTGTTACGCGTACCGTTGCGATGCTGCCGTAGGTGCCAGTCGTGGTAGTCTGGTGGGGAGAATCGAAAGGCGGCCATTATGACCTGCAACAACCCGAATGCCACCGAATCGGCAAACGTAACCGAGAAGCTGAAAGCCCACGCGCGGGAGCTCGAGCCTTACGTTATCGAGCGTCGGCGTCACTTTCATGCGTATCCCGAATTGAGTGCTCGCGAGGTCTCCACTTCGCGCACGATTGCCGAAGAGCTCGATAAGCTTGGTGTCGAATATGTGCGAGCAGGGGGAACGGGGCTCATTGCCACTATCAAAGGCGCTGCGCCTGATGCGTATAACGAAGAGGGTAAGCCGCGCCGTCGCATTGCGCTTCGAGCCGATATGGACGCGTTGCCCGTTTTGGAGCAGACCAAGCTTCCCTTCGCGTCGCGCAACGATGGGGTTATGCATGCTTGTGGCCACGACTGCCACATGGCAATGATGCTCGGTGCTGTTCATCTGCTTTTGGGTATTCGCGATCAACTACATGGTGAGGTGCGCGTCTTGTTCCAGCCGGCGGAAGAGATATCGGTCGGCTCGCGCAAGATGATTGCCGAGGGTGCGCTCGACGGGGTGGATACCATTTATGCTGCCCATATTTGGAGCGAAGTGGAAGCGGGCACCATTTCCGCCGAAGCGGGGGCGCGCATGGCAAATTGCGACTGGTTCCGCATTGATGTTGCGGGCGCTAGCGCACATGGCGCCATGCCCCACAAGGGCGTCGATGCCATCGTTGTGGGCGCAGCGGTTATCGACGCGTTGCAGGTTATCGTGAGCCGCGACGTTTCCCCGTTCGATCCTGCGGTTATCACGATTGGTGAATTCCATGGCGGTGTTGCGCGAAACATCATGGCGGGCACAGCGTACCTAACGGGCACCGTTCGCTCGTTCACGCCCGAAGTGCGCGATTACATCAAGGAGCGTATGGCCCACGTGGCTGAAGAAGTGGCGCTTTCATTTGGCGCAACCGCGAAGTTCGAGTGGACGTACGGCAATTCGTGCTTGGTGAACGACGAGGTTTGCGCCGCACGTGCGCAAAACGCCATCGCAAAGGTTCTTGGCAAAGAGGCGCTTTGCCATTACGAGGGTACGCTTTCGGGCGAAGACTTCACCGAGTACCTGGCAAAGGTTCCCGGCGTGCTCGTGTTCATTGGTGCTCATAATCCGGAAGTGGGTGCAACGCATCCGCAACACAGTTGCTTCTACAATGTCGATGAAAGCGTTCTGATAGGTGGCTCGCTTGCCGCAGCGCAGTATGCCTTCGATTTCCTCTCTGAAGAATAGAAGGGCTGTCGCTTTCGCCCTTGCCATCTGCCCGCCTGCTTTATTGGGTTGCGGCGCTGCCTCTTGTTCGGGGCGGTGTCCCCGAGCCTTAGACCAGCAAGGAGGGCAAGGAGGACGCCGTCCTTGTTCGGGGCGGCGTCGCTTTTCTGCGGTGAGGCGCCTGGCCTGCCGTTTGGCCGTTTTTCCGTTCGTATGGCACTACCGCTTCCCGTGTTTGCTCGATACGATTTTTCTATCTGACGAACATATGAACGAGGGGAGCGGTCATGAATGCCAGGCACAACATACGCAGAACGGACAGTTACACCGAAGGCGGCTTCGCCAAAACGTCTCCGCGCTTCGGCGTGGTAACCGCGCAGGGCGGTTGGCGCAAGGTGACGTGGGGTGTTGTTGCCGGGGTGGCTGCCGTGGCCACCGCGGGGTCATTGATGGTTCCGAGCGCTGCGATCGCCGCTGAATGGGTCAACGTTGGCGGCACCCAATACAACGCCGGCACCGCGGCGGGCGACGCTGCCGGTACCTGGAACTGGGACGGCGCCGACGATATGAAGCTCAACGGCTATGACGGCGGTGAGATTAAGGCCGCGGGCAAGCTCAACATTGCCTATGAGGGCAAGAACACCGTGAAAACCGAGCCCGATTACACTGGAGCCGCCATCAAAGCGCAGGATGGCACTAGCCAGAAAGCAGAGCCGAACATAACGAGCTCGAATAGCACGGATGAGCTCAATGTGACAGCCGAGGCCGATGCAATTAAATCCACAGGCGACCTCTCCATTTCTGGCTCAGGCACTGTGAACACCACAAGCACCGCTTCCGACGGAATTGAGGCAAAGGGCGATCTCTCTATCACGGGCTCGGGCATCGTGAATGCAACGGGCGGTACCGAAGGCATCCAATCCAAGGGCAAGACCACCATCGATTCCTCTGGCACAGTGATCGCTAAGGGAGGCGAAGGTTACGGCATCGCCGCGGGCAGTGACCTGATCATCAAAGGCGGCGGCAAGGTAGAGGCAAGCTCTATAGAAGAAGCGGCGATTTGTGCCGATGGCAACATCGAGATTTCGGGCGGCAGCCAGGTTAAGGCAAACTCCGAGGGAAATCTTGCCGTCGACGCTGAGGGCAGTCTCGCGGTCACGAACGCCTCCCTTAACGCAAGCAGTGTTGAATATGGCGTCTATGGCTACAAGGGCATTACGCTCGACCACGCGACCGTGACGGTCCGTACAAGCGAGAGCGGCGGCCAAGCTATCGCACTCTTCACCGACGGGGATGACATCGTCATCAAGAATGGTTCCATCGTGGACGCACTCGCGGAAGGCGAGTACTCGGCTGCAATCTCTACCAGAAACCACCAGTCCAACGTCGCGGGTGGTCATATCTACATCAGTGACTCTGTTGTCAAGGCTATAGCCCGCTATGTCGAGTCCGGTAGCGACGGCCCCGATCACTACAGCAACGACCAAAGCGGCGAGGTCATCCCCGAGCATAGGGGCATGAACCTCGGCATCTTTGCCCAGACCTACGAGGGCATCACGCCAGCGACCATCTCGATCGTCCGCAGCAAGGTCACGGCCGAGGGAGATACGGCGGCAATCTTCGCCCTTGCCATGAGCGCAGACGGCAAGGCGATTGGCACCATCGAGATCGAAGGCACCATCATCCAGACGCCTGCAGGCGGCAAGATCATTGACTATCGCCACAAAGAAGAGCTCGGTGGCGGCATCATGTACGAGGCGGGCCAGACCATCGGCACGGGCGACGCCGTGGTTGACTCCCCCTACGACGAAGCCGTCGCCAAGAAAGCCGTCATCGCACCGCCTGAGGAGGCTAAGCCTGAGGTGAATCCTGCCGTGGCCAAGCCCGAGGTGAAACCGGCCGAACAGCAAACGCTCGTGACGGACGCCAAGGTCAAGCCTGCGGAGGCAAAGAAGAACCTCCCCGCAACGGGGGACGCATCGCTTGTAGGGTTTGCTGCTACAGCTTTTGCTGGCGTAGCTGCGGCATTCGCGAGCTTGGCTGCTCTTCTGGTTGGGTTCGTTGCTCGCCTCAAGCGAGAATAAGAGCTGCAATTTGGGCGAAGCGCGCGTTTCGCTTAGACGATTTACTCAATGTGGCTGGTGCCGGTATGGTGCCAGCCACACTATTTCAGCATGAATTCTTTCAGCCCCGAGCGGCTGGTTATTCCCAGCTTCGCATACGTTGTGGAAAGCCTGTTTTTCACCGTACCGCGTGAAATGCCCATATGATCCGCGATTTCACTGTTAGACCAACCGCGGCATGCCAGCATTGAAATTGCGAATTCCGTTGTGGTAAGACTGTCGGCAACGGTTTTATGTGCTGCGGGGTTGTGGACATGCCGCCATCCGCGGCTGAAGCGGTAGGTGATTTCGATTACCCGTGCAAATTCGCGTGGGTAATCTTTTTTGAGGCACGCTTCAGGCAAACCCTGAAGAAGACCGTGGTGTTCCCCGATTGTTTCGATCAAATCGTCTGCTTGGGCTATGCGCCAAGCTTCCATGAAGTGGCGCTCTGCCTTTTCGGGTTGCCGTTCGCTCATCCAACCCATTGCCGCCACAAGATGAAGGAACATTTCAGAAATGGGATAGTGTGCCTGCTTCATCCCCAGGGCGTTTTCTGCCATTCCTATGCAGCGGCCGTAGTCGCCGACAAGGTATGCCTGATGGGCCATTGCGTAGGTTGCGAATAGGCGAAGACCTTCGGGTAGCAGGGCTGCGACTTTGTAGAAATCATCTGCAGTTACAGGCGGCTTCAGGTGCAGTAGGACGCTCGACGAAGCCGTGAATAGTAAGTAGGCAGCGCGTTCTTGGTCGCCGTATTCATCGTTGAGGTGCTCTTCTGATGACGCTAGGTTGAGCAGGCAGGCGCGAGCGGCGTGGGCGTGGTCGAGCGATAGGTTTGCGAACCCGCAGATGAAGCACGATGAAATGCGTAAAGGCAAGATATCTGAGGTAAGGAAGGGCTCTGCGAGACGACATGCTTCGTCAGCGTTGCCGCGAAAATAGGCGGCTTCTGCCAACGCGATGGTTCGGTAGTCGTTGTCGGGCATGGCTTCGATGGCGTCATCGAGGCGTCCTGGCTCGAACGACGAGCAGATGAGCGGCATGGGGGCATGCCATATGTTCGGCTGGGAGTTGGCCACGGCGCCTCCTCGAAATGTGCGTATTGCCGGTTTCGCCGCTTGGGGCAGAGGGGCAAGCCGAAGGCAGGCTAGCAGCAAGGCGGGCAGCCTCAAAGGCCGGCACCCTCAAAAGGCAGATAGGGCCAAAACGAACAAGGCGTATGGCGAGCAACGCTGAAAGAGAGCAAGCCACACGGCAAGTAGCGCCAAAAGAGAGCAAGCCAAAAGGCTGGTAACCCCAAAGCGAATAAGCCAAAAAGCGAAGACCCATGCCCGAAAGGCGAAGGCTCAAACCCAAAAGCAAAACCATTCTTTTGTGATAATAGCGCGAATGAAAGCGCAATAGATTGGATATTAGGCCAATTGCCGAAGCGAGCGTGTTTTCCGCCCGGGTTGCATGCTTTGCCGCTTCTTCGCTCCTCGGCCCTCCCGTGCCACCCCGTCCACGGTGCTGTGTCCGTGTTCCATGCCGATCTATGGCGCTGCTACGAAGCCGTCCTGAGGGTTCAAAACAGAAAATCGGCTCGCAGTGCAACTTTTTTGCGATTAGGGATTACTGCAGACCCTTCCAATCGCAGATCGAGTCGCAAAAGCGCAGGTGGTCTGCTTCAGAGCGGCTCATTTCCGCTCTGAAGAGGCAGAGAAGAGTCCGCAATCGCAAAAAAGTTGCAAAAGCGTTCGGATTTTTGTTTTTGCGGTAAGCGGATCGCTATAGCAGGGCAGATCCCGAAAAGGTTGGATTGCCGCAGCGGGGCAGATTGCACAAAGGGCTGGTTCAGCGTGGAATGCATCCGCCCGCATCCATTTTGCTGCGCTTTTTGCTTGCAGTGATGCTACAGTTTGTGTAACGGATCGCGCGCCTTTTTGGGGTTGGCTCCAGCGTTGTGGGGTCGATTGTATGTGGGGTTTTAGGTGCGCATGAGAGGGGGGCATCATGACTCAGAAAGAGGTAATTAGGTGGGGCGTCATCGGTTGCGGTGACGTTGTAGAAACGAAAAACGGCCCTGGCCTATATTTGGCCAACGGATCGGAATTGGTTGGCATTTGGAATCGGACGAAGCAGAAAGCGGTTGACTGGTGCGAGCGCCACGGTCATGGGCGAGCATTTGATTCGCTGGATGAGCTTCTGAGCTGCCCCGATATAGATATTGTCTACGTTGCCACAACGCCTAACTGCCACAAAGAGCACGCCGTTGCCGTGGCTGAGGCGGGCAAGGACTGCTATCTCGAAAAGCCTATTGCGCTTTCATGGGACGATGCGCAAGAGATAAAGGCCGCGTTCGAGAAGGCGGGAAAGCAGTGCTTTGTGGCTCATTATCGTCGTGGGATGCCGCGTTATCGCGAGCTTAAGCGGATGCTTGATGCGGGCAAGATCGGCACCGTTCGCGGCGTGCAGGTTATTCGCACTCAACGTCAAACCGCCGAAGAGATGCTTCCCGAAGCGGAGAAGCCTTGGCGCGTTCGCCCTGAAGTTTCTGGGGGCAGCCATTTCTTCGAGGGCGATGCTCATATGCTCGATCTTATTGCGTTTCTTGCGGGAACCATCACTGATTTCAGCCTGAAGGTAGACAATTGCACAGGCTTTTATCCTGGTGAAGACACGGTTGCTCTTTCGGGCGAGACCGAAAACCGCGTTATGGTTTCAGGGGTCTGGTGCTATGCCGCGTATAAAGCTATCGACCGATTCCTTATTTATGGGGACAAGGGAAGTGTCGAGTTCTCTTACTACGACAACGCTGCGCCGATTCGCATCGAGGCGCTTGCCGATGGCGATGCAATAGCCCACGAAGGTGTGATGGGCGGCGTTCGCAAGGAAGCGGAGCTGGTGCAAGAAGAGCTGTGCCCACCTGTGGAAAGCTATCCGGGGAATGGCCAGATTCAGGATATCGTCGATGTTCTGCGTGGTGTGCCCGGCGCCGAATGCACGAGCACGCTCGACAACGCCATGAACACCCTGCGCATAACCTGGGCCGCTCACGAGCTGCGTGCAAAACAGCGCGGGGAAGCGTGCGAGACAGCTGGTGAATAAGGGCGCTGTTTGATTGCCCTGCCGGGATTCGCTGAGTTTGTTGACGCTTACCGCGTTGCTAATGGACTCGGCTTGCTGGCGTTTGCCGCATTGCTGATGGTTTCGGCGCGCTGTTGCCACATTGCCAACGGGCAAGGCCTGCTGTTGCTGTATTGCTGACGCATTCCGCCCGCTATTACCACGGGTCTTTTGCGAAGAGCTGCCGGCGAAGGTCTGCGCGGCGCTCTTTCGCGTTTATGCAATCGGACTCGCCTATCTTTTTGGCGAGCGAATGCGCGACAATGTCCATCTTGCTCGGATCGGCAACGTGTTTTCGGGTAACGGAGGCGCTCTTTATTCCCGATCCGAGCAGATTGTTCACGCGCGAGGCATCGCGTTCGATGGCGGTTCCGCGTTTCGAAATCCGACGTCCTGAGAACGGTCGATCCGGTATGTGCCGCAATCTTAAATTAATGAGAAAGCGATGAGAAAGTTTTTCGAATCGCATCGACGTGTTCGATGGTGACGGTGATGATGGGCCGGTTCTTCGAGGGTCGCCTGAGCTGCTTCCTTAATCCTTTCTGCCAATGCCGAGAAATTCTTGATACGTATGATTCTTGGCTCTAGAACAGAAATTCAGCCCCTACCTGGCGAGATACGGTCGAAATGTATTCTTCTGAGAGCGCTTTTCGGACAAGAAGCATACGTTGGGGCTAAATCCTGCCATCGTCCGCCCAAAACAGCATACGCTTGGCGCTTATCTTGCCCGATTGGCGCGGAAAAGGCGTTTTTGAATGATGAGGAATACGTTTCGGCATAATCTCGCCATGGGCGAGGTGATTAGAGTTACGCGAGCGGCGGATAACCGCTTTACGCGCGCTGCGGGCAATGAAAAGGCCGCCTCCCAGGTGGGAAGCGGCCTTGATGGCTAAGCTGGTGGCTCTAATGCCCCACGTCATTAATCCATCTTATGGTTGATGCCGTAGCCGAACAGGGGCTTCGATTGAATTGCCAGGTAGATGCAGAACAGCAGGCCAACGATAGCTGCTGCGAGCAGCAGACCCATCATGGTGTACAGTGCGCCGGTTTCTCCCATGGCGGTGGTCATGGCGCCCACAATGAAGGGCAGGAAGGTTGCGCCAACACCCATGAAGGTCATGTACATTCCGGTGTTGCGACCCTTAGGACCGGGGCAGTAATTCTGGCGAACAACCAAGCCCGTCTGCAAAGCGCCGCCAGCAGCGAAGAAGCCGAGCAGTGCGATAGCAATGTACACGATGGCAACATTGGGAACAACCAACACCAAAGCCAGGGCCAGAGCGGAGAAGGCGAAGTCGATCAGTAGAACCTTCAGCGGGTTCCAGCGGAGCTTGCCCATTACTACTGCCCAGAAGAACACAGCGGTAATAGAGCCTACGGTGTAAATGGAGGCAAGAGCGGCACCGCCCATTTCGTCGAGGCCAAGGTTGGCCATGCCGAATGCCTTGGTGTACTGCTGTGCGCCGTACATGATAAACATGCAAATAAAGGCCATGACCAGGGTGAATACCTGAACCAGTACACCCGGCTTCTTGAGCATGGCGTCTTTTGCTGCCTGGATTTCGGCCTGAGCTTCGTCCATGCCGTTGTCGCCATCGGTTTTGGTGGCACGTTCGTCATCGTAACGGAAGGGCGTGATGATGGTCATAATCAGGCATACGACGGAAAGCACGATAGGCAGATAGATGTTAACGTGCCAAATATGAGGTGCGCTGAATGCTGCAACGAAGATGGGGTAGATAACGCCCATAACGGAAACGGCGGCCTTGATGCCGATAACGCCGGATGCGGCGTATTTCGGCTCTGCTTCTTGTGCGGCGGGGTACAGGGCCGCATCCCAGAAGCCAGATGTTGCAACGCCGGACAGGAAGGCGGCGATGTAGCAAGCGGTTGCATCGGTTGCCAGCAGCATCATAGTGAAGCAGATGATGTAGGCAACGGCGCCCGCGACGGCAAACTTCTTACGTCCAACGCGGTCGGAGAGCTCGCCGCCAATCCATACGCTTAGCAGTTTGCCGAATCCCATGGCGGCAATTGCCATCGAAACCGCGGCGGAACCTGCGGTGGGGTCGGTGATGCCCCATTGGGTGTAGAAGTTGACTTTGTTCTGGCTCAAGATCAGGGCCTGGATGCCGTAGGTGAAGTAGCACATGTACACCGTTGCCAGCGCAAAGCCGTAGTGCTTTGCCTTTTCTGCTGCTGCAGACAATTCTTTCTCCTTACATTTTTTGGACATGCTGCTCGTCTGAAACGAAGACGGTATCCCCTGCAAGGAGCCTCCCTCGGGCCCACTCATGACGCCTTGGATTCGTAGAGTTCTGTTGTGCGGATGCGCAAACGTCTGTGTATGCTACCCCTCGGTAAAAAACCGAACATGTTCGATACAGATGGATAATATTTGTTTTCAATGCGAAATCAATAGCCTATAGCTATGATACGAGGAAAAGGTGAATATAGTCTCGATCTATTGGTAATCTATTCGCTTGTCCCATCCAATTCCTATGGATTCATTTCTTACGAATATAGATAGGTAACGGATGGTTTTGCCGCACAGATGCCAGGTAGCGCAGGTGGTATTCTTATGCTTATCGTATAAAACGTGCGTCTTCGGGGTTTGCCCCGCGTTTAAGGCAAGCATGCACTCGAAGCAATGCGTACCCGCAGCAAAGTGAAAAGGTATCGCCGAGCTTTGCTTTGAGGTTGAAGCTGCGCTTTGCGCTTAGGGCGAAGCGGCAAAGGGGAAATGGCGCGCGTGCAGAGAGAGGGCATTCGGCATGACAATCATGCTGGGTGAATTTGTGCGGAGGGATGCTGGATGAGCTCCAAGAAAAAGAACCAGAAAACCAATCCCAATAAAAGAAAGAACGACGAAACGGCGATTATCTGCCCGTATTGCGGCGGTACCCATTTCGAGTACACGGCCGAAAAGCGTCGTGTTCCCAGCAAATGGTATGTGCATGTAGTCACGGCGATCATTGTTATCGGCATCGCATTTGTAATGCCATATTTCTCTATCGCGTTCGCCATCGCTTACGTCGTGCTGACGTTCATGCCCCGCAAGGTTTTGGTGGGCACATGCAAAGATTGTGGTGAGGAAACGCTCTTCAACCGTCCAGAGGATGGCAGCATGAAGCCGAGCTTCGATCAGCCCCACCTGTAGGATGCTTTGCGGTCCGAGCCGGGCCCTTTTTGCGGGAAGCCTTTTCGGTCCGAATCGGCTTTATTTATGGACGTTTCGATCTGGTTCGGCCTCGTCTTTGGATATTTCGGCCTGATCGTTTCTATCTGCAAGGGCGTTTTCGGTCCGAACTGGCTCAACCTGTAGGGGCTCTTTCGCCTTGAACCGGCCTCGTCCGTAAGATCGCTTTGGTTTTGATTGGCCGCATCCATAAAAAGATGATTGCGGTTTGAGTGGCCCCCGTTTTCGAGAGGACGATTCGAGCACGACCCAGCATGGCAACAAGCTTGTTTCATAACGGAAATACTTCGCAGCTACGATGAATGCGAAAACAAACGAGGGCGCCCCGTTTCATTGACGAATGGGGCACCCTCTGTGGTTCATCGGAGGTGCGGTTATGGCGAACAACGTGAAGAACGCAAACAGAATACAGCCTGAAAGCTTGAAATATGTCCCCATGCGCAAGGTTGCTCGAGTCATGACGCTTGTTGCGGGTGCTTTGTCCTCCGGCATCGTAGCGTTTTCCATTGCCGAAGCGGCGTGGGCGTGGGCAGCAGTCTTTGCGGCGGTGGCAGCTGTGGCGTTTTATCTTGCTTACGCTATGACTGTCGATCTACGAGAAGCGCGCTGAATCAGCAAAACGCCGCGCTAGTTATTGGCGGGGTCGAATCCCCACATACGCACTTCGGTTTCAAGCGTGACGCCGAACTGGTCCGCTACCGCCGCTTGCACGTCGCGGATAACCTGCAGGACATCGGCTGCGGTTGCGTTGCCGGTGTTCACAACGAAACCGGCATGTTTGGTGGAAACCTGGGCATCGCCAACTGAATGGCCCTGCATGCCTGCGTCTTGAATGAGCTTGCCTGCAAAATAGCCTTCGGGGCGTTTGAACGTGCTACCTGCGCTTGCCATTTCAAGCGGCTGCTTGGAGGAGCGGCGTTGGGCTAAGTCGTCCATCTTGGTGCGAATATCGTCTTTGTTTCCTGCCGCAAGTTGAAGGGTTGCTCCCAGCACAACAAGCCCCTCATCGCTCATCATGCTGTGGCGATAACTCCAATCGGCTTTTTCTGCAGGAATTTCGCGAACCGTGCCGTCGGGGAAGAGGCAGGAAACGCTTACCGCAACATCTTTGAACTCGCCATCGTAGGCGCCTGCGTTCATGATTGCCGCTCCGCCAACAGAACCTGGGATTCCGCTGGCAAATTCGTAGCCTGTAAGCCCCGCTTCGAGTGCCGCTTGCGCAACTGCTTCGTTGGTGGCTCCAGCCTGAGCATGAACGATGGATCCGTCGATAGCGATATGTGCCATGCGCTGGCCGATTTCAATGACCACGCCAGGCAGACCCGCATCGGAGACCAGCAAATCGCTTCCGCAGCCCACGATCCACCAGGGGACATCTGCCTTTTCGGCGGCGTTGATGGCCGCGGTGATGTCCGCAGCATTGCTTGCTCGTACAAAGAACTGAGCGGGACCGCCGCAGCGGAACGTGGTGTGTTTGCTCATGGGCTCATTGTTTAGCAGGTCGTCGCTGGCAAAGATTTGAGCAAGAGCGGTGTTGAGTTCTTCGATGTTCATATATGCCTACTTATCATGTTTGGTTCCGAGTGTTTTGCTGTGGCTATGCCGATGCGCCTGCCTATTTGGCAGCTTGCAATAACCGCAAGAGATATATTGGTTTTGGATTTGCTCGGCGGTTTTAGCGCGTCGTGCAAGTCCGTTTAAGTGTAGCGTAATCGGACGCTGCAACGAAAACGACGAAAGTAAGTGCTGGGCTCGGGGCGCCGTCAGTCGATGGGGCAGCCGCAAGAGCCCTATCGGTTTTGCACTATTCACTCCACAAGAGTAAAGTGGCTTCCATGTTCACGGATGGAATGCGCCTGGGGGAGGCGCGTTAAAGGGGAAGCTCATGGAAAAATACCTATTTTGGGGCACATTTTTCTTTGCCTATCTAATTAACGGTATTACCGGCTTCGCGGGCAATATCTTCGCAATGCCGGTGGGCATGGTCACCATCGGCCACGAAGAGTCCATCGTGGTGCTGAACTGCACTGGATTCCTTGCCAGTGTGCTTATTGCCTTCACGGGCATCAAGCACGTGGTGTGGAAAGAGCTGGCGAAGATGTGCGTGATCATGGCGATTTTCATGGCCATCGGTGCGTGGATCAACACCATTGCTCCGCTGAGCATCCTTTCCAAGGTATACGGCGTTGCGGTTTTGATCATTGCTATCCGTGGCTTGTTCTTTAATAAAGAAGACAAGCTTTTACCCGATTGGATCCTGTACTGCATCCTTGCCATAGCCGGCCTTATCCAGGGCATGTTTGTTTCCGGCGGTTCTTTCCTGGCTATTTATGCCTTGCAGAAGATTCGGGACAAGGAAGCATTCCGGGCAACCACCACTATGACCTGGGTGTTCCTAAACGGTGCCTATGCCCTTTATGGTATTCAGGGCGGCTCCCTTGGCGGCGATGGATTGCTTACGTTGGCAGTGTGCATCCCCTTGCTTATTCTTTCCACCTGGTTGGGCGGTCTTATCCAGAAACGCATCAGCCAAGAACAGTTCGTGAAGTTCACCTACGTCTTGCTTACCGTAATTGGCTGCGTGCTTTTGATTAAGTAAGCGTTCGGAAGATGCTCTTTTGTCATTTTTCTTGCGCCGAAAGAAGAAAAGCCCGCTGATGCGGGCTTTCGTTAGCGGTTTGCTTTCAGGCGTGCGAAAAGGCTGGTGCTGTTTTGGCGCACCCAGCTTATGAACTCGCTTTCCGTCATAGTGAGCGTAATATTGCCCATACGCAGGGGTGCCAACACCAAGTACATCATCTTGGTGCGGGGTCGTGCCTTCTTCAGCGCTTCGCGTGCATGAGGAGTGGATATCATCTGCTTGATGGCGGCACGCTTCTCTTCCTTCGAAAGCGTGCAATTGCAGTTGGTAACGTTTTCGATGCAGCCAACCAGTCGTTCTGCGTAGCGACGGGCTAAGAACTCCTCGATTTCAGGAGAATCCAAGTTCCAATACGCGTACAGCTCGTTCATCCAGCGATGTTCTTCTTCACGCTTGTCGTACATGTCGGGACGGTACTTGGTGTTTTCGCTTTCAGCGCGAGCGCGCAGGAAGTGGTAGTAGTGACCGTCGATACAGCCCACGCGTTCAACGTCTCGCATGACATCGAGATTGAACGGCAGGTCATCCCAAAACGTGCCAGGGAATCGGATACCCTTTTCCTTGATGTAGCTGCGGCGATACAGCTTGTTCCACGGCGCATACAGAAGCTGGGCATCGAAAAGCTGGCAGGCGTTCGCGCGGAATTCTTCTTGCGATTCGAATATGCGATCGGGCGCATTGCGCAGTTCGCGATAGTACTTGCCCTCATCGTCGTAGTACGTGTCGATGGTGAACCCGGTGATAAGAAGGTCGAGGTTGTGCTTGGAGGCGACGCGGTACATGTCCTTCAACATGGTGCGGTCGCACCAGTCGTCGCCGTCCATGAAGTACAGGTAATCGCCGCGAGCAATTTCGATAGCGGCGTTGCGTGCAGCGGCGGCTCCCTGGTTTTCCTGATGGATTACGCGGATGCGCACATCGTCATCGGCAAGTTTGTCGCACAGAACGCCACTGCCATCGGTGCTTCCATCGTCTACCAGCAGAATCTCGTAGCTAGTGCATGTTTGATTCTGCAGCGAGCCGACGGCACGACGCAGCCAGGATTCTACGTTGTAGACAGGAATAATGACGCTTATCGCGGGACTGTGTGACACGAGCACCTTCTCCTGAATCTACGGGTTTTAACTCGCTCATTCTACACAATGCAGTAGCGCCGAATGTGTTGCCTGACGGGGAGTACAAGGTACTTCCACGTTTTGGTGGCTGCTCTCCACAAAGGCTGCAAAAGTAAGCTGTTGGCAGAGGGGAGCTGCAAGGCGCTTCGGCATGGGGTGGGGTCCATGCTCGTGCGAAGCGGGGCAAGTTATATGTGGCGTTAGGGAAGGCTCGTGCTGAGGTGAACCTGCTCTTTTCGTGCTTGCGATGCCGTTAGTTGGCTGTAGTTGGGAGAAGCGCCTCTTCGGTATATAATCATCATTTGGAGTGAGCGCGTTCTGCCGCGCTATCTAATATGTTCGAGAAAGAGGGGGCGCATGGACTGGCTTGAATACGGCGTCCTCTTTGCCGTTGCCGCGGTGGTTACCATTGCCTTGACCCCTCTTGCCCGCAAGCTTGCCATCAAGCTTGATGCTATCGATTACCCCAGTGCCCGTCGCGTAAACATGCTTCCCATCCCGCGTATGGGTGGCGTGGCCATTTTTGGTGGCATTTTAGCGGCGCTTGCCGTTGCTGGTTTTGGCGTCTATGCCTTTGGATGGGTTGACCCCTTCGTTGACTACAACGGTATCGAGGTCAATTATTGGGGCGTTTTGCTGGGCACGGTTTTGATATTCCTCGTAGGTGCCGTCGACGATGTGGTTGACCTGAACCCCAAGGCAAAGATGCTGGGGCAGATAGTTGCTGCTTGCGTGGTTGCCGCTTCTGGCCTGCTGTTTTCCAGTATCCATAATCCTTTTGGTGAAGGGTATATTGAGTTTGGTTGGGTTGCCTACCCTCTAACGGTGTTTTACCTGGTGGCTTTTGCCAACGTCATCAACTTGATTGACGGCCTCGATGGTTTGGCGGCAGGTATTACGGGTATTTCCGCGATAACTATCTTGCTGTTCGCAGTGCTCACTGGACGCTTCGATGCAGCACTGTTCAGCGTTATCCTCGTTGGCGTGTGCGCAGGTTTCCTGAAGTCAAACTTCTTCCCTGCATCTATATTCATGGGTGATTCAGGCGCACTGCTTCTGGGTTTTGCGCTGGGCGTCATTTCCCTGTTTGCGGTAGCTCGTTCGGCTTTGTTCGTTTCCCTGTTGGTGCCTATTCTGGCTGCCGGCGTTCCTATCCTTGATACGTTTTTCGCCATTGTGCGCAGGAAGCGTGAGCATCGCCCTATCGACGAAGCAGACAAGGGCCACATCCACCATCGCCTGATGCGTGCGGGGTTCAGCCAGCGTGCAACCGTACTTATTATGTGGGCGTGGACCGCGCTTCTTGCCGCCTGTGGCGTGATTATTACCTGGGCCGACAATCTGGTGCGCATCCCCATCTTCCTTATCGCCTGCGCAGTTACGGCGTACGCTATCGTGAAGCTGCGTCTGTTGGGCGATGCCCTGAGTCATCATTTCAACCCTCGTCGCAAGCCCGAGCGCAGGGAGCCTCAAGAGCCTAATCAGGATCAGTAAATCTCGAACGACCCTGGCACGAACTGGACTAATGCAGCCCAAGAAAGCCCGACGCGGCATCGGTGCTGTGAAACCGACCGGCACAACCGTGAGAACGACTGGCGCAAACTCGGCCAAGGATAGCCCAAGAAAACAACTTTGGTGGCTTTTTTGGGTGTTCCTATAGTTCCGTCAAGAGGGATTCGTCCTTTCGATGGGCGTTTTCGGCAGCGC